>DNZB01000215.1:0-281 GCA_003506635.1 Parvularcula sp. | reverse complement strand
CAGATTCTCGATTATCTCGGCGTCGAGTACGGCTCTGAAAACGTCCTTGCAGATCCTGCGGTGCGCCAGGGCGTCAAGGATTTTTCCGACTGGCCGACCATTCCGCAGCTTTACGTCAAGGGCGAATTCGTCGGCGGCTGCGACATCGTCCGCGAAATGTTCGAAACAGGTGAGTTAAAGAAATACCTTCAGGAAAGAGGCCTTAAGGTCGAAGCCTGAACTGCCGCCTGTGATCGCTTGAACGCCCGGCCCGCGGTCCTCGCCGCCGCCTGTTTGCGTAT
>DNZB01000330.1 GCA_003506635.1 Parvularcula sp. | reverse complement strand
CGGACCACGCCGCTTCCCTGTCGGGCGGGCGCCCGGGCGTCTTGCATGGCAACCGGACCTATCTCCTGCAGGACGCGGACGGGCAGATCCTTGAAGGCCATTCGATCTCGGCGGGGCTCGACTATCCCGGCATCGGCCCGGAGCACGCCTTCCTGCACGATATGGGGCGGGCGACCTATTTGTCGGCGACCGACGCTGAAGCCCTTGAAATGTTTGGCCTGTGCTCCCGGCTCGAAGGGATCATCCCGGCGCTTGAGCCTGCCCATGCGCTCGCCCGCGCGCTCGACAAGGCCGCGAGCCTTCCAGCCGACGGGATCGTCCTCGTCAATCTTTGCGGGCGGGGCGATAAGGATATCTTTTCGGTGATGCCGCATTTCGGCGGCGCCTGACGGTCACTTTGCCGTCAGGTGAGCGCGGCCAGTTGCGGGGCGCGTTCAATTCTCTTTAAACAAAGGGCGTTGATCTTGACCACGCCGCCGGTCCTCCCGAGGGGTCATGCGGTTTTGTTCGTGCATGACGTTCGAGGGGCTGACCTTGCTGCATTCCGTTTCCGCCGTCCAACAGTCGGCGTCCGCCATGGGCGCGCACATCGCCGAGGCCGCGCGCGAGCGCGCCGCTTCGCTTCGCCGCATCGTCGAGCACTGCAAGGCGTTCCAGGGCGCGCAGCTGTCGCGCTCGCTCAGCCAGGCGGGGGTCACGCTCGCGATTTACGTCGGCCTGATGGCCGGGACGGTCTTTCTGGCGCGCGTCGGGGAATGGGGCTTTGCGCTGCTTGCGACCCCGCTGGCCGGGGGCGTCCTCGTCAAGCTTTTCACGATCCAGCATGATTGCGGCCATGGCAGCTATTTCAGGTCGCGGCGGGCGAACGACGCGCTCGGCTTTTTGATCAGTATGCTGACGTTTACGCCTTACGGCTTCTGGCGCGACGCCCATAACCGCCATCATGCCGGCTCCGGCGATCTCGACCGCCGCGGCGTCGGCGCGGTCGATACGCTGACGATCGAGGAGTTCAAGGCGCTTTCGCCGCTGAACCAGTTCCTCTACCGCGCTTATCGCAACATGATCGTGATGATCTTTTTCGGGGCGCCGGTCTATTTCTTCCTCTTGCAGCGCCTGCCGCTCGCCGGCGCGATGCCCTTCGCCGAAACCTATCACGGGCTGAAGCTTCGCCAGATCTGGAAAAGCGTCGTCGCGCTCAACATCGCGCTGGTCGCCGTATACGGAACAATGGGCGCCGTTCTCGGCTGGGGCCCGGTCGCGCTCGCGGTCCTGCCGACTGTCACGATCGCGGCGTGGATCGGCACCTGGCTCTTCTTCGTCCAGCACCAGTATGAGGACGCCTACTGGGCGCGAAAGCCTGAATGGACCTATGCCGAGGCGGCGGTCTACGGCTCGTCGCATTATCATCTGCCGGCCCCGATCCTGCGGTGGCTGACCGGCAATATCGGCCTTCATCACATCCACCATCTGGCGAGCGGCATTCCGAATTACCGTCTGCCGGAATGCTATCGCGCCAGCGATGACCTGAAGGCGCTGCCGAAAATGACTATCCTCAGCAGTTTCAAATGCGCGAGCCTTGCCCTGTGGGACGAGGCGAACCGCAAGATGGTCCCCTTCCGGGCGCTCAAGGCGATGGCCTGAGTCCTTACCAGACAGGTCATTGACAACCTGCTTGCCGTCATGACAGCTTTGTTGTCATGTACGAGCCGCCCCCCAGCCGCGCCCGCGACGTCCTTGCGGTCATCAACGAGATCCCTCGCGCCTTTTTCCGCCTCGCAGCAATCGCCGAAGATCTGTTCGCCGACATGGGGCTTGGCGCGCCCGAACGCGGTACGCTGCGCGACCTATTCATCGAGGGCGAAAGTTCGGCCCCTGACCTTGCCCGTCGCAAGGCGGTGTCGCGCCAGGCCGTTCAGGCGACGCTCGACGGCCTCGCCGCCAAGGGGCTCGTCCGTACCGAGATCAATCCCCGCCACAAGCGCTCGAAGCTTTACCTGCTGACCAGCGCCGGGATCGCGGCTTGCGTCGAAATCCAGCGCCGCGAAATGACGAAGATCGCCGGCCTTGTCGACGGCGCCGGCGAGGCGGACTTCGCCAGCGCGGCCGCCGCGCTCGCCGTCATGAACGATCTGCTGGCGAAGGACCTCGACGCGCGGCGATAGCGAGCCTTTCGCGCGAGGAGCCCAAAGGGGTTTACGCCGGCAGGCCCCCCTGCTTGACGGCGCGCCCAAAGGCCCGAACAAAGCGCCGTCCCGAAAGGTTCACCCGCATGGCCGAAACCAAGGCTCCCCCGCCGCCTGAAGTCATCTATGTCGACAAGACCCGTGTCGCCTGCGACGGCGGCGGCGGCGCGCTCGGCCACCCAAAGGTCTGGTATTCGCTCGAAGACGGCGAGGCCGAGTGCGGCTATTGCGACCGGAAATTCGTGCTGGCGCGGCGGAAGTCGCAACCGCATTAGCCTTGCGCCGCTTACCTGGGCGCGGCCGCGCTTGAATAGGGAAAATACAATGCGAGTTCGAGCGGGCCGACGACGCGCCAGCGAACCGGCTGCTCAAACCCGGCCAGACTGATTCCGTAATCGGGCCCGAGCGCGCTTTTCAATGCGGCCGCGTCGGCGGCGATCGCCGCAAGCAACGGCGCGCGGTAGCGGTCGAGATCGACGACGCTGAGACCCGGCTCATCGTCGGCGTAGACGAGCGCGCGCCCGGTCTTGGACGCCGACTGAGCGAACTTCTCCAGCCGCCCGAACGCCGTCTCCAGCGTATCTTCGGGGCGGATCGCCGTCTTGACGATCA
>DNZB01000083.1 GCA_003506635.1 Parvularcula sp. | reverse complement strand
GTCGCCGCTGGCGAGGCCGGACTATTAACGCCCGGTTCGGCTGTCGAACGCGGACAATCGATTCTCCTGCTGCGCGGCGTCGCGACGCAGACAAGCGGCATCAGCCCGGCGGAAGAAATTCGCGTCAGGAAGATCGAATTGGACAACGCAAAGGCGCGACGTCGCCGTACGGCCGAGCTTGTCGCGGCAGAGGGCGCGAGCGAAGAAGAACTAGAAGCGGCGAGCGCCGACGTTGCGCGCGCGCAAGCGGCTTACAACAGCGTCAATGCGCAGCTGAGCGGCGGCGACGCCGGCGCAGCCGTCGTGCGCGCGCCGCTTGCCGGCGTCATCAGCGATTACGCCGCTGGGCTCGGACAACTTATTAGCGCTGGCGCAACGCTCTTTACCGTGACAAATCTCGATGCCGCGCTCGTTCGCGTCCCTGTTTATCCGGGCGACGCGGACGCCGTGCCGGCTGATGCGCCCGCACACGTGCGGTCGATGAACGCAGATGCGGGTGCTCCCGCGATTGACGGCGTCCGAATTGCCGGATCGCCGACGGCGACGGCCGGCGCAATCGACCTCTATTTCGCGATCGACAACAGCGCGGCGAAGTTCCGCCCCGGCGAGCGCGTCGAGGTCTCGCTGCCGGTTGGCGGCGCCGCCGAAAGGCTTGTCGTTCCGCACGCGGCGATCTTCACCGACATTCACGGCGGCTCTTGGGTCTATGAAAAGGCAGGCGAGGGCGTATACGCCCGCCGCCGCGTCGTTATCGATCATCTGGCGGGCGATCTTGCCGTTCTAGCCGCCGGACCGCCGAAAGGGACCGCGGTCGCGACGGCAGGCGTCGCGGAGCTCGCGGGCTCGGAATTCGGCGTCGGCAAATGATCAGGGGACTTGTATCCGGCGCCTTGCGGGTGCGGTTCATCGTCGTCGCGCTGGCGATCGCGCTGGTCGCTGTCGGCGCCGAGGGTCTGAAGAACGCGCCGCTTGACGTGTTTCCTGAATTTGCGGCGCCGCTCGTTGAAATTCAGACGGAAGCGCCGGGGCTTTCTGCGCTGGAGGTTGAGGCGCTCGTGACGGCGCCGCTTGAGAACGCGATCAACGGCGTCGCCTGGCTCGACGTCATCCGCTCGAAATCTGTGCTCGGACTTTCTTCCGTCAAGGTGATTTTCGAGCGCGACGTCGATCTCCTAAAAGCGCGCCAGCTTGTTCAGGAGCGCGTCGCCCTGGCGGCGCCGGGACTTCCCGCCGTCGCGCGCGCACCCGTGCTGTTATCGCCGCTCTCTTCGACGAGCCGGGTGATGAAAATCGGCATGCAGTCCGAAACGCTGTCGCAGGTCGAGCTTTCGACACTTGCGGTCTGGACGGTGCGGCCGCGCCTGATGTCCGTCGAGGGCGTCGCCAACGTCGCCGTCTGGGGACAGCGTGACCGAGAATTGCAGGTGCGCATCGATCCTGCGCGACTTGCCGCATTTAATCTGACGATCGATCAGGTGAAGCAGGCGGCGGCGAAGGCGACTGCAGTAACCGGCGGCGCGTTTGTCGAAGGGCCCAATCAGCGCTTTTCGGTTGCTCATGCGCCGGCCGTCCGGACCACCGACGATCTCGCGCGCATCATCATCGAAAATCGCGACGGCGCGGCGCTGACGCTCGGTGACGTCGCGGACGTCGTCGAAGGATACCCGCCCCCAATCGGCGACGGCATCATCGACGGCAAGCCGGGCATTCTTCTCATCGTCGAAAAACAGCCCTGGGGGAACACGCTCGACGTGACGCGCGCCGTCGAGGCTGCGCTCGATGATCTCTCGCCGGCCCTCGAAGGCGCAAAGGTCGATCCGACCATTTTCAGGCCAGCAACCTATATCGAGAACTCCATCCAGAACCTCAACCGGGCGTTATTGATCGGCTGCGTCCTCGTCATTTTGGTGCTGGCGTTCTTTCTCTACGAGTGGCGTGCGGCGCTGATCAGCATCACGGCTATTCCTCTTTCGCTGCTCGCCGCAGCGCTCGTCCTCAATTATTCAGGCGGCGTCATCAATACGATGGTGCTTGCCGGGCTGGTCATCGCGCTCGGCGAAGTCGTCGATGACGCAATTATCGACGTCGAAAATATCATGCGGCGCCTTCGCCAGAATGCCGAAGCCGACAATCCGCAGTCCGCCTTCGCAGTCGTTTTGAACGCGTCGACCGAAGTGAGGACCGCCGTTGTTTTCGGCAGCATCATTGTCGCGGCGGCGCTCATTCCCGTGTTCTCGCTCTCGGGCCTTACGGGCGCGTTTTTCAAGCCGCTGGCGCTCACCTACATAACCGCGATCTTCGCCTCGCTGATAGTCGCGCTGACCGTGACGCCGGCAATGAGTCTGCTGCTTCTGCCCTCCGCCGCAAAGAAGCGGCAGGCCGATTCGCCGTTGGTCAGATGGCTGAAGAAACGCTACCGGCCGCTCGTCGAGCGTTCTCTTGCGACGCCACGCCGGGCGGCCATGGTGCTTGCGGCATCCGTCGCGGCCGCAGCGATCGTCTATCCTCTGATGGGCCAGGAGCTGCTTCCGAAATTTCGTGAATACGATTTCCTTATGCACTGGCTCGAGCGGCCTGGGACCTCGCTCGAGGCGATGAACCGTGTGACAATCAGAGCGGCGGACGAGCTTAAAACCGTCGAGGGCGTTCGCAATTTCGGCGCGCATGTCGGCCGCGCGGAAGTCGCGGATGAAGTCGTCGGGATCGACTTCACGGAGCTCTGGATCAGCCTTGATCCCGCCGTCGACTATGATCCGACGGTCGCGAAAATTCAGGAAATCGTCGACGGATATCCCGGCCTTTTTCGCGATCTCCTCACCTATTTGCGCGAACGCATCAAGGAAGTGCTGACCGGGACAAGCGCATCCATCGTCGTTCGTATTTACGGACCTGATCTCGACGTCCTGATCGCCAAGGCGTCCGAGGTCGAGCGTGCGCTCGCCGGGATCGAGGGAACGAAGGACGTGCACTCGCAGCACTTGACCTACATCCCGCAGATTCAAATCCGCTACCGGCCGGAAAAGGGCGCAATGCTCGGCGTCACGCCGGCCGACGTTCGAAACGCAACGTCGGTTCTCATCAATGGCGAGCGTGTCGGTCAGGTCTACGACGACCAGAAAGTCTTCAA
>DNZB01000096.1:13569-13843 GCA_003506635.1 Parvularcula sp. | reverse complement strand
CCCGGCCCCGAATGGCTCCCCTGTCAGGCTCGATGCAGCAATCGTGCCGGTAACCATGCGGACTTAGGATTCCGCGTGTCAGCGCGCCGCAGGAATGGCGCGATCATGGCGCGCCAGCGGTCGCCCCTCGGCGGCGGCGCTGGCGAACATGAGAAAGCGCCCCGCGGTTTCCCGCGGGGCGCTCCGCCAAGGGCGATCAATCGCCGCTACGGCGGCGATTGGGGCGCGACCAGATGAGGTCGTATTCGCCATTCTCCATCTCGCAGAGATTGGC
>DNZB01000096.1:11391-13299 GCA_003506635.1 Parvularcula sp. | reverse complement strand
CGCAGAGATTGGCGAGGATCGGGGCCGCAAGCGAGGGATCGTCTAGGCGGACCGAGAGATAGTCGCGCTTCTCGTTCGAGGTTTTCTTCCAGGCGGCGCCGATCTCGGCGCGGCCGGCGAAGATGCGGAAGTCGGGCGCTTTCTCGCTCGTCTTTTCCGCGGGTCTCACCTGGACGTTGGCGTCGAGGGTCAAGGTCGCAACGTTCCCTGAGTAGCCGTCGCCGGTTTTGGTGAAGGTGCCGATGGTCGCCATAGTGAAGTCTCCGTCTTTCTATGAGCCCGCGCCTGTCGCGGCCTCGATGGCGATCGTCAGGCCGCGGGCGATCGCCGGCGCAGTCGAAAGACCCGAAGCGCAAGCGAAGGACGGCGGCGCGAAACTTTTTTGTCTTCCCGCGAGGAATGGCGGCCCCCTCTCTCTTTTGGGGCCGCCAGGGGAAAAAAGTTTCCGCGCCGCCGTTGCGCCTCAGGCGATCGAGGCGGAGCCGACCCGCGGCGAGATCAAGCCATCAGAGCTGCGATGGGCGATGGGTCGGGAGATGCGGAGACGCGTAATGGCGACCGGCGCCCCTCACCAATCGAAAAGGATTCTCCGGGAGTTTGCGCCGATGTTGGCTCACGCGGTCCAGTGACGCGCAAAGACCGCGCAAGCGGCCATTTCCGCATCCTCGACTGTACCGATACAGGCGAATGGATCGAAGAGACTGACGAAAACGGCGTATCGATCAAGACTCACATCGCCCACCGAAACATTCAACGGACGATCATCGCGATTGGCGTGGCGGCGGCCCTAGCAGGGTCGCAGCCAAATGTTGCCGCAGGCGGGGAGCGTCCATGCGCGACAATTCGCCCGGGCGGTACCTTCACTCTTGGGGCCGCTTCGGGGCAAAGCGGACATAAGATAGTTGCCAGTCTTAGCCTGCAGTCTCCGTCTTTATAGGGTATTCTAGAATATTCTGGAAAGAACAAGAGAATCTGGACATCGCTTCTCCCGGCAAAGCCAATTCTATTTTCCAGTGTCAAAAGTTCCTTCTCCAGAGTAGGTGCAACTCGTTTGCAGGGTCGAGCAGCGGATAAGCTAGGCACAACATCTCAAGTATGAAGTTCTTCCCTGTGCATTGTCTTGTCTGTTTGGTGATGGGAATTCGGCTATCGAGTCCGAGATCGTTTTTAGGATCGGTTCGGTCAAAAGTCGCATCGTTATTGAGCCTTTCATTGCAGGGCGATCTAAGAACAAACGGGTAAATCTAGACAGCAGCCAAAAGGGGATACGAATTTGAACAGAGGTTCAGAATGGCGGAGATGGGAGCCGCATATCCATGCGCCAGGAACGGTCTTGAACAATCAGTTCAACGGCCCGAACGCTTGGGGCGACTATCTGAGCGCACTTGAGCGAGCCACGCCGGTCATCGAGGCTGTCGCGGTCACGGACTACTACGTGACCGATACTTACGAAGAGGTGTTGCGCCACAAGGCCGCCGGCCGCCTGCCCAACGCCAAGCTGATCTTTCCGAACGTGGAGCTCCGGCTCGACGTGGCGACGGCAAAGGGCGGCTTTGTCAATCTCCATCTGTTCGTCAGCCCAGAGGATCTGCAGCATCTCGAAGACCTGCGGCGTCTGTTATCGCGCCTGCAGTTCAACGTCATGCAGGATCGATTTGATTGCACGCGGGCCGATCTCATCCGGCTCGGCAAGAAGGCCGATCCCAAGATTTCGGACGAGCGGGCCGCACTGGCCTATGGGGCTAACCAGTTCAAGGTCAATTTCCAAAAGCTCCGCGAAGTGTTCTCCGAAAGCGGATGGGCGAAGAACAACATCCTGATTGCGGTGGCCGGCGGCGCGACCGACGGCACGTCTGGCGTGCGGGAGGCTGCGGACCAGACAATCCGACGCGAAATTGAGGGCTTCGC
>DNZB01000096.1:6563-11178 GCA_003506635.1 Parvularcula sp. | reverse complement strand
GCACGTCCGGCGTGCGGGAGGCTGCCGATCAGACGATCCGACGTGAGATCGAGGGCTTTGCCCATGTGATCTTCGCGGGCAGCCCTGCGCAGCGTGAGTTCTGGCTCGGTCAGAAAGACCTAGCGCCGGAAGAAATCCGCGCCCGATACGGCGGGCTGAAGCCATGCCTGCACGGAAGCGACGCACACAAGGTCGACGACGTAGCGTCGCCATTCGGAAATCGCTTCTCGTGGATCAAAGGCGGGCTCGAATTCGACGCGCTCCGTCAGGCGTGCATCGATCCCGACGGTCGCGCCTACGTCGGTGAACAGCCGCCGCGCTCGGCCATGCCGTCCCAGGTGATTTCACACGTCCGGATCGACGACGCGGAGTGGGCGACCACGCCCGACATTCCTCTCAACCCCGGACTCGTCGCTATTATCGGCGCGCGCGGATCAGGAAAGACGGCCCTGGCCGACGTAATCGCGGCGGGTTGCGACGCGATCCCGCCGGCCGGTTGGGATGCCGACGAGAACATAAGCCCGTCGTTCCTGGCGCGGGCGCGCGGGCTTCTCGGCGACGCAACCACGACTCTGACCTGGGCTGCCGGCGAATCGGTCACACGCGCGCTCGATGGCAGCGACGCCAACAGCCACATGTCGTTCCCTCGCGCTCGCTATCTCTCCCAGCAGTTCGTCGAAGAGCTCTGTTCTGCGAAAGGCGTCGCCGATGGTCTCGTCGACGAGATCGAGCGCGTGATCTTCGAGTCGCATTCGCAGGACGATCGCGAGTGGGCGCTTGACTTCGCCGAGTTGCGCGAACAGCGGACGGCAAGATTCGAGCAGGCGCGTGAACGCGAAGCCGAGGCGATCGGCGACATCTCGGATCGCATTGCGACCGAGTTTGAAAAAGAGAGCCTCGTTGCGACTCTGGCAACTCAGGCCGAACAGAAGAAGAAGCTGATCGCTGACTATACGGCTGATCGAGCTAAGCTCGTTGTGAAGGGAACTGAGGCGCAAGTTGCCCGTCACACGCTGCTCAGCGCGGCGGCGCAAGCGCTCCGAAACAGGATCCAGGCCTTCGGCAACCAGCGCCGTACCTTGGTCGCTCTGCAGGATGAGGTCCGCAGCATGCGCGCCACCGGCGCGCCTGAAATGCTCCGCCAAGCCCAGGCGAGGCACGGCAACAGCGGTCTTGACGCCAAGCAGTGGAACGAATTCTTGTTGATCTACAAGGGCGACGTCGACAAGAGCCTCGCCGAATACATTGCGTGGGCCGATGGCGAGGTCCGCAAGCTCAACGGCGTTCCACCGCCGCCCGGCGACCCAAACGTCGCCCTGGTCCCCGATAACGCTGATCTTTCCGCACTTCCGCTCGCGCCGATCGCCGCCGAAATGACGCGCCTTGAGGCATTGTTTAGCGCCGATAAGGTCGTCCGCGATCAATACGCGGCGCTCACAAGCCGCATCGCGCAGGAGAATTCCGCGCTCCAGACCCTTGAAACTCGGCTCTCCGATGCACGAGGTGCGGCGGCGCGCCGGAAGGACCTGCAGACCGAACGTGATTACACCTACGGTCGAGTGTTCGAGGCAATCATCAATGAGCAGAACGCACTGGCCGGGCTCTACGCCCCGCTGATGGCGCGGCTTGCATCATCGTCGGGTACGCTTCAGAAGCTCAGCTTCTCGGTTCGGAGGATCGCTGATGTTCAAGCTTGGGGCTCGGTAGCGGAAGAGGAACTCCTCGATCGGCGTAAAGCCGGCCCATTTTACGGAAGAGGCTCCCTAATCTCTACCGCGACCGAAGCGCTCAAGCCGGCGTGGGAAACGGGCTCGGCGGCAGAGGTTCAAGGGGCCATGACGGCGTTCATGGCGAAGTACCTGAAAGACCTGCTTTCACACGCACCTTATGCGCCGGCGCAGCAGGCGGAGTTTAGGGCCTGGTCAAAACAGTTCGCGCACTGGCTATTCGGCACCGATCACATCACGGTCCAATACGAGATCTCCTACGACGGCGTCGACATCCGGAAGCTGTCGCCCGGGACGCGTGGCATCGTTCTGCTGCTGCTGTATCTAGCGCTGGACGATTCAGACGACCGCCCGCTGATCATCGACCAGCCGGAGGAGAACCTCGACCCCAAATCCGTGTTCGATGAGCTCGTGGCGTTATTCATCGCGGCGAAGGCCAAGCGCCAAGTGATCATGGTCACGCACAACGCCAATCTCGTCATCAACACCGATGCAGATCAGATCATCGTCGCGTCCGCAGGCCCACACCCCTCCGGAGGCCTACCGCCGATCACCTATGTGGCCGGCGGCCTGGAGAACGCCGACATTCGCAAGTTCGTCTGCGACATCCTCGAAGGTGGTGAAGCAGCGTTTCGCGAGCGGGCGAGACGACTGCGAGTGAGGCTGGAGCGATGACCGAGAAGCACGAAGACGAGAAGCTAAATGTGCTTGATCCGCGCCAACTGATTCGTATCGAAGCGGTTCATCGTGGATTCTTGTATCAGCACCTCTATATCGCGAATTGCCTCCTCCGTGCGCGGGCAGCGGATGTCACCAAAATCGTCGTAGAAGGCGATGAGGACGTAGAACTGCACCGGGCGGCCGACTGTGTCTATGTGCAGGTGAAGACGCGCCAGGTATCCTTGCAAGTGGGCGACGTTACGGGCGCACTCGAGCGCTTCACCGCTATCCGGGCAGAGCACGCTTCGGGTGCGCGAGATGGAACAGCGCGCTTCGTCATCGCATCGAATGCAGCCCCCGCTCCGAAGTTCGCCGAAATGATCGCTTCAGCGGATTGGCCGAAGGATGTAGAGGTTTATTGGCCAGGCAACCCTGTGGTCGTTGACGCGGCGCTCCCCCAACCACCCATCGACGTAAACGCCGCCGCGTCGGCATGCAGCACGTTGGCGGCGAAATTGCCATTTGCAATGTTGCGGCCCGATACGCTGACCTGGAAGCTCGCGGGCGCCGCGATGCTGGCCGCGTCGGGCACGCCCCCGCGACGCGATCATGCGTTTCATCGCGATGAGCTGCCGACACTATTTGAACAGTTGGTCGTCCAGATGCAGGACTTTCCTGCGCCGCCGGCAGTCTACAGAGCGCAAATCAGCGAGCCACCGCTGTCGACTGGAGAACGGGTCAGAGTGCTTTCAGGGCTTTCTGGCGCGGGAAAGACCGCCTGGGTGGCAGAGGCTGCGACGCACCTCGCAACACCAGCCGTCTACCTCGATGTTGGCGATATGCCCGGGCCGGCACTAGCTGCGGCTGTTGCGCGGGAAGTGGCCGCAAAGCTCTTCGGTCGCAGTCACGGTGTCCTGGGCGAAGTTCTACTGCCGGGTGCGTCGGGCATGGAGACGCTTGGCGCGTTGAACGTCAAGCTTGGTCGGGATGGGCTGAGTGTCGATGTCGTGATCGACAATGCCCAGCGCCTGACGCCGGCGGACCTGAAACTGATTGTCGATCAAGCGCAAAACATCCGCTTTCTTCTGCTGTGCCAGCCCGGCATCGTGACACAAGAGATCGCGGTACTACTTGGTGTCGAGCATGAAACGCTGGGTGGTTGGGACGAGGATACCATTGCGGCGGTGGTCGCAGAGGCTGGTTGCGTCGCCGACTATGCCGATTGCGAGCGTCTGTCGCGTCTCACCGGCGGGCTGCCCTACTATGTATTGAATGCGGCGACTGTCGCGAAGCGAGAATACGATGGACGGATCGCTGCCACCTGCGCGGACGTCGAGGCACAAACGAATCTGGTCGAGACAGCGCAAGAGGTGATCCTCAAGCGAGCGTTCGACACGATGCCCGACCCGATGAAAGAGGTCGTGGCGGCGCTCAGCCTGGCCGACGTACCACTCTCGCGAGACGAAGCCAGCGCGTACCTTCAGAAGGTCTGCAAGGTCACGCGCAAGAGCGCCATCATCTTGCTGCGCCAGCTTCCGGATAGCGGAACGGTCGAGCTTTTCAGCAATTCCGGTATCAAGGTCCACGACGCGATACGACTACTCGGTCGCGCATACATCGCCGGCCGTGGCGCGGACCTTGAACGCGATACCCGGAAGCTCCTCTCAGCCACCATCGTCGAGTCGATCCAGAAGGATTGGAGCATCGCGAAAGTTGCTCTGCTGGTGAGGCTGTACGGCCAACTCGGTCAGGCGAAAATCCTGGTCGAGTTCGCGACCGACGAGCTATTCCACGAAATGGGCGTCTGGCGCGAGATCGAGCCGTTTCTGATTGCGATCGCCGAGGATGCGGAGGAGGATGCGGAGACGCGCCTTTGGGCTCTCGACGGGCTGGTGTTCAACGATCTGCGCGAAGGCAATGTCGAACGCGGGCTGGAGCGCATCGACGCGATGCGCGCGTTGCTGGACAACAACAAGCTCGGATCAGATGAGTGGCTGGCCTGGGCGATGAAGCGCATGCTGGCTTTGTCCAGCAACGACGATGCCCAAGGCGTTATGGAGATGCTTGCCGAGGTCGAAAAGCGCCTTCCAAAAAGCGACCAGCATCATCGCATCTTCCGTTACAATCGTGCGGTGGCGATGTTCAAGCTGGGTGCCTACGACGTCACGCTCCAAGAGACGGAGCGGCTTGGGCAGGAGCATTATGATCTTCTTGGCCTAACGCCAGAG
>DNZB01000096.1:2866-6309 GCA_003506635.1 Parvularcula sp. | reverse complement strand
TGGCCTAACGCCAGAGCAGGTCTTCGCGAGAAACCCGCCGGCCATCCGGCCGCTGTTGCCCAAAGGTCGGGACAACACAGACGACCTGAAGCATCTGGCCGATACGCTGGACCTCCACGCGCAGGCGCTTCAGCGATCCGGCCAATCATCGCCGCTGGCCCGCATACATGCGATGAAGTTTTATGAACTTGCCCGTGCTCCGCAGTCGGTCATCCGCGTGGGCCAGGATCTCGTCGACGACTTTTGCGTCCACCACGACTTTGAGGGGGCTCGGGACGTCATCGAGAAGTCGCTGCTGCCGACGATCCAAGCGTTGAACCTTGTTTCCTGGGTCGTGCCGGTCCGCAGCCAATACGCGGTCGTCCTTGCCTATTCAGGGCAGTTTGACGCAGCTGAGAATGAGATGCGCAGGCTTGCGCCATATGAGGCGGGCCTTAGTCCTGCTGGCAAGGGCGAGTTGCAAAACCAGCGCCGCCTTATAGCAAACCTTCGTCGGTCTGGGCCTCCGCCGCAGAGAAAGGTAGTCATTCCTCCAGCGGTGCAGGAGCTTCTCGCGGCCCGCAAAGGGCAAGTGGCGCAGCAGCAGCGTCGAACAAAAATAGGCCGAAATGAGCGGTGCCCGTGCCAGTCAGGCCGGAAATTCAAACATTGTCATGGCCGATGAGCGTCAACGGCATCCTTCCTTCGTCAAGATTTTCAGTGGACTTCTTTTGGGATGGTAATAATGAGACAGGGTAGAGTTTTGCACATTGAGAATGATCGTTTCAGATATCATGCTAGCGGGAGTTACGCCGACGTTTTTGTGAGTGAAGATAGATCGAGATGTTGGAAGGTGTTTCGACTTCAATCAGCCAGCATGCGATCGAGCGAAGTATTCGATTCTGAAGTTAAAGCGTATTCGCTACTGTCTCAGTATCCTGCTTTGGCTCGACATGCGCCAACGTTTTTTGGAACCATCAATTGCGAAGCACGAGTGACAGATGATAATATAATGGATGTAAGTCACGAATATTTTTCTAACTTAATGTATCAGATGGAATTCTGTGATTTGTATTTCAGAAAGCTTGGGTCATTCCCATTCGAGAAAACGGCATCTCTACGTAAACAGTTAAGTGCCATTGGCATACACCATTTAAGCGATGCCTCCATCGGCTTTAAAAATGAAAGTGGAGAATGTAAACTTATTGACTTCGCAATCCACGAAATCGAGCTTTGGCACTAACGTCCGCTTTGTCGAGTTTCCGGCCGTAAACGAAATCACTTCCGATACCGGCCATTGGCTTCACGGCGCCGGCCCCCGCGCGCGGGGTCTCCACTCGTCAGTGCAACGTCGTTTGCGCGCCGCCGCAGCACTTCTTCCATTTGCGGCCGGAGCCGCAGGGGCAAGGGTCGTTGCGCCCGACTTTCGGCGCGGCGGGCGCCGGCGCGACGTCCGTTTCTGTGTCGCGCATCTGCGACAGCGCCCCGAGATTGGACTCTAACCGACTGAGGAGCGCGTCGCGCTCCGCCGCCGACGAGACATCGGCGAGGCTCAGAATGTCGTAGAGCGCCTGGTCGCCGTCGTCGATGAGCGCCAGATGAAAGTCCCAGACCATGCGCCGCAGCGCATAGCCGGCGGCGAAGCCCCGCGCCCAGGTCGAGCCGACCGGCGCATCGAGATCGGCGTCGAGCGCAATGGTGAAGCCGCGGCCCGCCGACAGGTCTTCGACCACCGAATTCCAGTGGCGCATCAGGAGGTCCATCACCGCGCGCGCCTCGCGGTCAGAACTGAACACCGGCCCCTCGCCCCAGATGACGGGGAGAAACTCCGACGGCGGAACAAGGTCGGGCGAGATCGCGAGGGCGTGATAGAACCCGTCGAGCTCTTCAAACCCCATTGTCGCCTCGGGCTTCGGCGTTCCCTTCAGAAACCCGTTCAGCCGCTCGCGTTCGCGCCAGGAAAGCGGCTTCACTTTCGTTGTGCGCTTGTCGTAGCGTTCGATATTCTCGAGCCATTTCAAAGCTTCGATCGCGCTCGCCGGCGGCGCGGCGCCAATGTCATGAAACCGCGCAAGATCGCCGGGATCCGCCGCTGCGACTTTCAATCGCTCAAGCGCATCGACGAGGTCGATCTCACGATCAAATTGGAAGGCGTCGCGCGCGCGAACCGCGCGCAGCAACGCCTCGCGCTCGGCGAGCCCGCCAAGGACGATGCCGCTCTCGACGCTGAACGTATAACGATCATCGTGTTCGTCGGGCGCGATCGACGCCAGCCGGTCGATGAGCGCGAGATAGGCGGCGCGTTCGAGCCGGCCCGTGGCGCACGTGTAGGCGAGCGCATCGACGAGCCCCTCGCGGACGAGATCGGAGAGGTCCGGGCGTTGCGCCATGTCCATGAGCGAAGCAATATCATCGCCGCAAAAGCCGAGGGTCAGAGGCGCGACCGCCATTCCGAGCCCGTCGCCGAACAGGGAGTCAAGCGCGACCTCGCCGGCGCCCAGCAGGCGGTACCAATGCGGCGCAAAGCCTGTTCGCCGTCCCGCGGCGAGGACATGAAGGCCGTAAAGAAGGATGTTCGCCTCCGCGGGGCTGAGCCAGGCGCCGGCGACGAATTTCTCGGCAAGCGGGAGCAGCCTCGCCTCGAGCTTTTCGGCATGGACGGCGACGGCCTCGAGCGTACGCCGCGGAATCCGCCGTGCATCACCGAGATCCCTGACGAGATCCTCGAAGGTCTCGGTGGCCTTATGCGCGTGTTTCGTCATCGCTTCCCGCCCTTTCGCGCACGCGTCCCGCCTCAGTCTTTCAGCGGCGTCAGATCGATGGTGAGACCCGCGCCCTCGTCGGCGGGCGCGAGGAATTGCGGCGACACGCGCCAGGTCCGGTCGCCGACGAGGACGGTGGCGGTCTTGATGTTCCGCTTGACGAGAACGCCGGTCTTGACGCCGGCAGCGCCGGCGTCGAACCGCACGGTCTGGCCGACCCTCAATCCGGAGAGCGCGGCCTGTGACGCGACCGTATCGATCAGCCGGAGCCGGTCGACGATCCGGTTGTGAAGATCGACGAGTTCGTCGCGGGTAAACCGGCTGAGGTCGATATCGGTCACGCGGTGCGAGGCTCCGGATGTCTGTTGGAGGCGCACCCAATCAAGATCGAATCGATGCGCCGGGAGCGCCGAGTTTAAGGCCAGCGCGGCGGCGCGGGAATAGGCGGCGCCGCCATCGTTCCTTCGGCTTATCGACGGTGATCCATAAGCGGGATGCCGAGGCGCTTGGCTTTGTCGGCGAGGTTGTCGGTGACGCCCGAGCCGGGGAAGACGACGAGACCGATGGGCAGCGCTTCGAGGAGGGCGTCGTTGCGCTTGAACGGGGCGGCCTTGCCATGACGGATCCAGTCGGGCTTGAAAACGATCTGCGCAACCTTGCGATGGTCGGCCCAGGCGCTCGCGATCTTCTCGGCGCCGCGCG
>DNZB01000096.1:1973-2597 GCA_003506635.1 Parvularcula sp. | reverse complement strand
GCCATGGAGGAGCACCATGTCGGCGTGCTTGGAATGCACGCGGTCGAGCGCCGCCCAGATTCGGGTGTGGTCGTTGCAGTCGACGCCGCCGGCGAAGGCGATTTTCGTCCCGGCAGGCGTTAGCGGTTCGATTTCGGCGCGGCGTTTGGCGGCGATGAAGTCGCGGCTGTCGATCACGGCGGCGGTCAAGGCGCGATGGCTCGTGCGCGATCCGTTGAGCGGCCGCCAGGCTTCGCCGAGATGACGCTCGAACAGCGTGACCGCGGCGTCGCGCATGAGTTCGTGGGCGTTGCGCCGCTCGATGAGCGATAGGCCTTCGGCGAGCAGGCGTTCCAGTTCGACGGAGCGAATCTCTGAGCCGTCCTGGTCGCGCTGACTGCGCCGCTGCTCGCTTTCATTGCGATCGAGGGCGCGTTCCGTGCGTTGGAGGCTCAAGTGAAACACGTTGGTCAGCGACCAGAGCAGCGGCGAGAGGTCGCCTTCAAGGCGCGTGTCGGCAAGCGTCGCGACCAGCGCGTCGACCATGTCGGCGACGGCGCCTTGCAAAGGACCTGCTTCCGGCAAGGAGCGCGGATCAGGCTCGTCGCTTCCTTGCCGCCAGCCATAGAGCTGCAATTCGTGGAG
>DNZB01000096.1:0-1615 GCA_003506635.1 Parvularcula sp. | reverse complement strand
GCGCGGGGCTCTTGTGAAGCGGCCAGCAGCCGGATCCGGCGCGCGGCCCGCACCCACTCGGGCCGGAGCGCAGCGGAGGACGCCGGGGCGGGGATTTCTTGTCCCGCGAGGAATGGCGGCTCGCCAAAGGCGCCCGCGCAATGCGCGATAGGAAATTCATCGCCGCCAGGGGAAGAAATCCTCGAGCCGGCGTTGCGGGACGCGCGGCGCATCCGGCCCTCTCGCGCGAAACTGGAGCCCCGCGCTCGCGCGCAACGGACAGCTGAGACCATCTTTGACGATGGCGTGACGACCGTCGTTGCTCGTTATCGGCCGCGTGCGCTGAGGAAGCGCTGTCGATCGTCGGCGGTGAGCTGGTCGGCGAGATGCGCTGCCAGCATGTCGGCGCCGTCGGCGATGAGATCGTCGTTGAAGTCCTTGCGCCGCGGCGTCAGCTGACTGGTCTCGATGGCGAGGGCCTTCAGCCTTTCGGCAAGGCGGGCGGCCGCGTTTCGTCCGGCGGCGTCGCTGTCGGCAGCAATGTAGAGCCGTCGTAATCGCACCGGCGGGACGAATGCCGCGAGATGCGCAGCCGATAAAGCGGCGATCATCGACAGGGTCGGCATCGCAATGCGCAAGGACAGCATTGTTTCAATGCCTTCCCCTACTGCCATCACTTCTGCATGCGGACCGAAGCGCACGCCATTGCCCGCGAGCGCGCCCATGGCACGGCGTGGTGAGTCAATCGGCGCCTTCTGCGATCCGTCGGCGCTAAGATAGGTGCGCATCAGGCCAGAAATGCGACCGGCATTGTCGGTAACGGCGGCGAGCATGGCTGGCAGAATAATTGGTCGATCCGCATTAGGCCCGTGGCAGTAGCAATGCGGATGAAAGCGCAACGCGTCGGCAGCGACGGCGTCATTAATGCCGCGCGAGCGGAGATAGGTTTCTACAGGGGACCCGTTGATTGGGCGAGCAGCGGCGAAAAGCCTGGCGGCCACCGCGCCGTGATGTCGGTTGGTTGGCGTGGATAGAGAGCGATGAGCACCGAGAAACCGCTCGGCTTCGACGAGCGCGTCGACGTGCCGGTCAGCACTGATGGCGCTCGCGATGATGTCGAGCAGATCGCCATGCTCGCCGGTCGCGCCGTCCGTCCATTTGCCGCGCGCGCCTTTGCCGCCGATTGGACCCTGGAGACGCAGGTAAAGGCTGCGTCCCTTCGCGTTGCGCCGGTCGCCGACGATCCAGTAGCCGCCGATCTTCCGGCCATTCGACAGATAGAGGCGGCAGACGTCTTCCGCGCGCTCGGCGAGGCGGCGCACGATCTCCGCGGTTCGCTCATGCATGGCGCGTTCTCCCGATGAAAGAAGCGCGCCCTTACGGGCTCGCTTCGATGATGATGATCGGCAGGCCGCTATTCCGCGGCAATCGCGGGAGTGGCCGTGTGATCGACGACGATCGTAGCGAGTGCATCGGCTATCGGAGTTCGCAGTACGGCGGGAAGCCAGTCGCAATCCTGAAGGAGGTGCTCGGCGGCTTTCGCCATCTCCGGCTTCTTGAGGCTGGCGATGCGGTCGGCGGCCACTTCGCCTTTTGCTTCGCGAACCGCCTCCAGAATTTGCGCCTTGGTGATCCG
>DNZB01000274.1:5499-6122 GCA_003506635.1 Parvularcula sp. | reverse complement strand
GACAATTACATGGAGCGCTACGGGCGGGTCTTCAAACCGACCGAGATCAAGATGATGCTCTCGGCGTTTTCCAATATGGAGACGGTGCACATCGCCGCCTACGCGCTCCTCCTTGAGACGATCGGCATGCCGGAGGCGGAATTCACCGCCTTCCTCGACTACAAGGCGATGCGCGACAAGCACGACTTCATGCAGCGCTTCGGCGTCGATACGAACGAGGACATCGCGCGCACGCTCGCGATGTTCGGCGCCTTCACAGAAGGCCTCCAGCTTTTTGCCTCCTTCGCCATGCTGATGAACTTCCCGCGCTTCAACAAGATGAAAGGCATGGGCCAGATCGTGACCTGGTCGATCCGCGATGAAAGCCTTCACTGCGAGGGCATGATCAAGATGTATCACGCCTTCGCGCGCGAAACGGGCTGCGTCACCAAAGCCGTCGCCGAGGACATCGTCGAGTGCTGCCGCACGGTCGTCGGCCTTGAAGACAAGTTCATCGACCTCGCCTTCGAAATGGGCCCCGTCGAAGGCATGACCGCCGACGACATCAAGACATACATCCGTTACATCGCCGACTGGCGCCTCGGCCAACTTGATCTGCCTAAACTTTACGGCGTCGAGAAGCA
>DNZB01000274.1:0-5103 GCA_003506635.1 Parvularcula sp. | reverse complement strand
GGCGTCTGGGCGAATTTCGACCGGATGCAAGAGAAGCGGAAGGCGAACGTTTAAACTATCGCTTCGATCGGCTGCGGCGCTTCCGTCTCTTGATGCGTTTCACTTGTTTCGATTCGTTCGAAGCAGGAGAATCGCGATTGTTCCCAAGCGCTTCGTCGATGGCGCAGCGAACATTCACAGTGACGCGTCCATCGGCCGGGACAAGACCTGCTTTCGCCTGAAATCCAATCACAGCTTCATAGGTCGCCTTACCGAAGACGCCATCCGGCTTTACCGAGTTGGCGTATAGGCGGTTCAGGTCGACTTGAAGTTGACGGACATCATCTCCAGAGTCACCGATATCGAGGACCGCGTCTGCAGTCATTTGCGCCAAAATCTGAGATCGCGCCGGCTCCTCCAGCTTATCAATAACCCGATAGGTCAGCCAAATCCGCTCAGGCAAATGATTCGCTTTTCCCGTCCTGGTTGGATCGCCAAGATTTATTCCGCGCGAAACGGCGCGCGCGTCATTTCCTTCGGCGTAGCTAGCGAGGCCGGTTTGCCGCCAATAGGCGAGCGCGACGCGAACGGAAATATCAAAATCCGACGCGACGAGATCGGGATTTTCTACAAGATCGACGCCGATAATTTCACCATAAAATTGGTAATTTGCGCGTCCGGTCAGCTGGAAAATGCCGCGCCCGCGATATCTCCATCCGTCATCCGCCTCGATGTTTCCGTTCTTTTGCGCGTAGACGTGGTTCGCGACGAGCTCTGGCTTGCCGACATGCAACGCCGCGTCCGCATGCGCGGGATATTTTTTGGGAAAGACTTTCCGCAATCGGTCCGCGCTTGAATAGTTAAGGTTCTCCTCAGTGAACTGAAAGCCGCCGGTTTCGAGCAGCGCCTGCGCAAGGAAATGCGC
This sequence comes from Parvularcula sp., assembly GCA_003506635.1. Lineage (GTDB taxonomy): Bacteria > Pseudomonadota > Alphaproteobacteria > Caulobacterales > Parvularculaceae > Amphiplicatus. The sequence goes on along the minus strand of DNZB01000274.1, from coordinate 4,199 downwards.
GCAGCACAGGGGCGAGTTGACGCCGTGCTCCGCCATCTTGTTCTCATTGCGCTTCATCGCGGCGAGATATTTGTCGCCGATTGAACCCGGCTCCCAGACATTTCGCCGATAAATGGCCCGTACCGCGGCCAAATCTATGACAGGCTTGCCGCCGATGGTGAGGATACGATCGGATTTCGCCATGGGCGCACGCCGCAGTTAGCGCAGCGAACGGCGTCGGCTGCGCGCCCGCTCGCCAAGGCCGAAAAATCGCGCTGTCGCCTCGACGATCGCCCCGGCGCTGAACGGGCGCCGCCTCGGTTCCTCACGGTGCAAATAGGCGGTCGCCCAGTTGCGATAATCATCCGCCGCCGGCTCGGCCGCGAAGGCCGCCGATGTCGTGAAAGCGGCGCTGTCGCCTGCGATGATCGCAGCCGTCAGCCCCGCAAAGTCCCGATTGTCGAAATAGGCGGTGTGGATCATGAAGCGGGAGTTCATATTCGCCCAGAGCGCGCCGAGCCGTTCATCCTCGCCCCGCATCGCGCTGAAGGCGGAAAGGGCGAGGCTGCGCAGCGCCCCGAGATTGTCCAGCGCTACCTCATCGGCTTCCTGTCGCATTTTGGCGACGATTGTTTCAGGAAGGGGCTGCGTCTCGTGCAGATATTCAGGGGCAGGCGCAGCGCCGACAGCCCTGAAATTGGTCAGATCGGCGCCCGAAAGCCCGCGCCCCAGAAGTCTATTGAATTGGCGATTGCCGAACCGCCGGGCGAAGAAATTCAGAGGGATGGCGAACACCCACGCAAAAATTGTCGCCAGCCCCGCCAGAATGAGATGGACCATGATGAGGGCGGATCCCCTGACCAAGGGCGCAATGGAGCGGTAATTTTCAGCGACGTCGTTGATCCACTTGGCCGCATCAAAAAGCGGCGTGTAAATGCAGTTTAGGGATGAAGTCAGAAAGCCCTTCTGATCGAAATTGCAGCTGGGCTGTTGAATACCCGCCGCTACCGACGCCGTTTCTCCGTGGGGTGCGGGGGAGGCGGCGATTGCGGCGGCCGCCACGGGCGCCGCCTCAGCCTGAGGGTCGACCTCATTGCTGGTTTTTTTGGACCGAAAGGCGGCGATCGACGAAGAATTCGGACACACGGCGTCATAGTCATTTTGGATTTCCTCGGCGGTCCTGTCGCCGAGCAGCGCGTGCCGAAGCTGCGACAGTCCCTGCCTACGGTTGCGGGCGGAACAGAACTTTTTCGCGCCATTGGTCGATGGGAGCAGGTCGACGGCGTTCATATCGGCGCCCCTCAGTAATCTAAGCGATTGCCTTTCATCCGTCAGGGGAACATCGAGCGGGAGACTGTCAAGAAACCTTCCAGCAGTCGATTCAGGCTTTAAATCCATTCTCGTCCGCTCGATGACGCCGTCGATCGCCGATTGAATCGTCGTACATGAATTTTCCGCCTGCGGATTATTCGTCGGGTTTGTTGACGACATCGGAACGGTGCCGCAACTCGCCGTCGCGCCATTCGTGTCGCTCAGTTCCGTGCGGAGCGTATTCTGGACTTCGTCAATCTTCATCTTAAGTGCGTCCGCGAGAACCTGCCGCACGGCGCCGGCATCTTCATTCCTGCGGCCGACGATCCGGCAATATTTCTGGAATTGCGCATCTTTCAGCTCGTTCGCGGCGAAGCGCGGGCCATTGCGCAAGGGAAATGCGCAGGAAGCGCGAACGACTTCCGGCAAGGGCGCCAGCTTTTCAATCGCATCCCTGATGTCCGTCTTTATGGTTTCGCGATCCGTGCAACTAATGTCGCTCCCGTTTTTGCAGACGCTATCGACGGCACCCCCAATGGTGTCGGCGTCAACAACAAATCTCAACTGGCAGGATGCTTCCATTTTCCGGAGATCGCCCGGGACGACAATGCCGAATAGCGGCTTTCGGTCGCCCTTGAATGGGTAGCTCTCCGCAGTTTTCTCGCAGAGCAGATGCTCGCCTTTTTTGAGTTCGCCCGATGCGTTCCGAACGCTGCTCTCAAAATTTCCGAGCGGCGCAATGATCGTTGAGACCGCGCCGAGGACGGTTTTTCGCCCGACCCAGCTATCGACGTTCTTTTCGATCACGCCCTGCATTTCCGATTTCAAGGAATCCAGTTTTCCATTTACGGCGCTTGTCGGCGTCAATTGCAGCCTGGTAAGGAAACTTTCGCCATTGATGCTCACGCTGAGTCGGTCCCGCGCGGGTTCGACCCCGGCCCATAAAACGGCGGCGAAAACGCCAAAGCCAAGGCCGGCAAGGCCCAGAACCGGCCGCAGCGGCGCGCCGGTGACAGGCGCCAGTTTTGCCCGCGTTGCGCTGGCGAGCAGCGCGATCGCTTCATCGCCGTCGGCGTAAAGCGGGACGAGGCGCGGACCGAATTCCCGGCGCATCGCGCGCTCATCAAAGATAACCGCGTTTGAAAATCGGCGGTCTGCCCAAAAAGCCAAAAGCCCGATCGCGCCGACAAGGGCGGCGCCCGGCGCGAGAAGCTGCAACTTCTCACCGGTAAAATTGTCCCAGGGAGCGACCAGAAAAATCGACAGCGCGAAGCTGATGAAGAGGAACGAAATCCATTTCCAGTGACGCGCGATCCAATTGAGCCGTTTCTGGGCGAAGAACGGCGTCCCGACCGTGATCCAGCGCTCCAGCGCTGGAAGCCTGTCGCCTTCTTTGACCGCCTTTGCCAGCGCGTGCTCGACGACACTGCCGCCATGGCTGTGCGCGACGACCGTCATGCGCTCCCCGCGCTCATCGAGCTCGGAAAGCCGCTGAAACAGGGCGAGGCCCGCCTCGCGCCGGTCCTTTTCGCTGTTTCTGCCGCTCCAGAAAAAGGGCTCGATCGTCGGCGGGCCCTCGTCACCCTGAACAAGGTCCGTCAGCCGCGTCCTGAATGGCGAGCCATCCTGCCACCATTTTGGCGCCGCATCCGACGGCTCGCCGTCGAACGTGCCGTGCACGAAAATGATTGTCGCCACGCGCCCCTACCCCCCCTGATACCTCTCGTTCCCGTCTAAATGGTCGGCAGCAGAGATCGACAGGTCAAATCACAATTTTGTGGCGATAACTTCACTTCCCCAACAATCGCCACAACACGGTCGCGACGACCGAAATCACGATCATCGTCGTCACCGGGAAATAAAAGGCGAAGCCCTCGCCCTTGATTGCGATGTCGCCGGGGAGACGGCCGAGGCCGAGCTTTGAGAGCCACGGCCAAAGGAGCCCGATCGCGAGCAGGATCGCGCCGGCGATGATGAGCTGCTTCTGCGTCATTGCGGCGCGAACATAGACAGCGCGCGCGGTCGCCGCCATAGTGCCCGCATCGAAGCCTCAGATCCGGACCGGAATCCATGTCGAAAGACCCCGAACGCATCACCATCCTCGCCCGGGAATTCACCGCCGCCGCGCTGGAATTCCACCGCGGAAAAATGGCTGAGAAGGGCTATCGCATGGAGGGCTCGATCACCCCGCGCTCGTTCAAGATGATCGAGGGCGCCGCGCCGCCCGCCGACCTTTTCGACGGCGAGCCGCTTTTTGCCGTCACCTTCGTCAAACGCGACGCGATGCCTTAACAGGGGCAGCGCGCAACTTTCGCGCGTCCGCTCTCCTGCCGATTATCCGCACTTTCCGCATTTGCCGGAATTGGCGGCGCATGCGGCCCGGAAATTCTGGCGGATTTCGCGGCCTGCAGCCGCAAAGTGCGGATTTGCCGGATTCGCCTTTTGGGCGAACCGCCTCTCCCTCCGCCCTCCGCCAGCGTCGCCGCCGGAGCAACAAGGAAAGGCGCCTTTTTAACCAAGGCGAGGGCCGCCGCTTGCGCCCGAACGAGGTTCAGCGCGCCGTTTTTCATTCGCATGCGCGGCCAGCGGAAAAGATCCGCCAGAACGCGCGCCCATCCACTTGTCAAAGAGCCGCCGCTTCTTTCGAAGCGACCATCCGCAAATGAAAATCGCGCCGGGCGGTTCCCCAGCGCGATCTTGGGAGTATGGGACCAACGCATTCCGGAATCAACACGCTTATTAGGGGTATCGGTTATGGTTAATTCGTGGAAGTCGGGACTGTGACGCCGCCTTCGCAGGACGGCGCAGCTGATCCGGGGGCGGCCCCTTCAATTCTCCCTATGCAAGACGCCGTCCTTCGGGAGAAGGGTCCGGGACTTCATCCACGGCTAGAGCGCCGGGCGGAAAAG
>DNZB01000390.1 GCA_003506635.1 Parvularcula sp. | reverse complement strand
AAGCCGGTGTCGATGTCGATGATGGTCGGCAGGTCGGTGACGCGCCCGATCTGGTGCCCTCGCTCCGCGAATTCCGTCATCGTCGAGATGCCGATGTCAGGAAGGCAGAGATCGGCGCTCATCACCGCGCCCGAGATATAGACGCCGTCAAAGCCCTTGCGCTCGATCAATTGCGCACACAGCGGATTGAAGGCGCCCGGAAACTGCAACAGCTTTCCGGACTTCAGCTTCGCCCGGAAGTCGGCGCGCTTTTCGGCGGCGTGTTTCTTGGTGAAGAGCATTAGAATATCCCCTTCGCCGGATTCTCCTGCAAATAGCCCTTCGGCGCGACGGGATTGAGCAGCAACACCTCCGCCGCCGTGAGGTTTGGCAGGCGCTGGACGAGATCGAGAAACCGCGCCGATTCCTTCGGGTCGAGGATATCATCCGTCAGGGTGCGGAACTTCTTGATGTACTCGGGGCGCCGGAAGGGGCGCGCGCCGAAGGGGTGGGCGTTGGCGATTCCGAGTTCGTCGGCGAGCTGGGAGCCGTCCTCGAAGGTCACGACGACGCGCGCGCCGAAGGCTTTTTCCTTCGGGTCGTGGGAATGATAGCGGCGCGTCCATTCCGGGTCTTCGACGGTCGAGATCTTGTGCCATAGCCGCACGGTGTCGGTGCGCTTGGCGCGTTCCGGCGCATAGGATTTCACATGGTGCCACTCGCCGTCCTGCAGCGCGACAGCGAAGATGTACATGATCGAGTGGTCGAGCGTTTCGCGGCTGGCGTTCGGGTCCATCTTCTGCGGATCGCCGGAGCCGGTGCCGATGACGTAATGCGTGTGATGCGAGGTGTGGAGGACGACGGATTTCACCTTGTCGAAGCCGCCGCGCTTTTCAATCTCGCGCCCCATGCGGAAGGCGAGGTCGATGAGCGCCTGGCTCTGGTATTCCGCGGAATGCTCCTTCGTGTAGGTCTCAAGGATTGCGCGCTTGGCCTCGCCCTTGGCGGGCAGCGGCACGTGGTATGTCGGCTCATAGGGGCTCTTGCCCTGATCGCGCCAGGTGCGGCCGTTGAGGATGAACGAGATCGGACCGTCCTCGCCCTCGTAAGCAGGGCTCGGCGCGCCCTCCCCGCGCATACAGCGATCGACCGATTCGATCGCCTGCTTGCCGGCGTAAGCGGGCGCAAATGCCTTCCATGTTGAGATTTCGCCCTTGCGCGACTGGCGAGTCGTGATCGTCGTGTGGAGGCCCTGCTGCACCGCCTGGTAGATAACCTCCGTAGGCAGACCAAGCAGCGTGCCTACCGCAGCGCTCGCCGACGGCCCGATATGGGCGATGTGGTCGATCTTGTGTTCATGAAGGCAGATCGCCTTCACGAGGTTCACCTGAATCTCATAGCCCGTCGCGATGCCGCGCACGAGCGCGTTGCCGTCACGCCCGCATTGCTGTGCGACCGCGAGCACCGCGGGAATATTGTCGCCAGGGTGCGAGTAATCAGCTGCCAGAAACGTGTCGTGAAAGTCGAGTTCGCGCACGGCCGTGCCGTTCGCCCAGGCGGCCCATTCGGCGCAAACCGCCAGATCCGCCGACGCGCCGAAGAGGCTCGCCCCGCCCTTGCGCGGATGGGCGTAAGCCATCGCCCGCGCTGATTTGATCGGGCCGCGATTGAGCGACGCGATCGCTACAGATGCATTGTCGATGATGCGATTTATGATCATGTCGGTCGCCTCGGCGTCGACTGCGACGGGATCGGCCGCGACCTCGGCGATTTTCCAGGCGAGCTGGTCCTCGCGCTTCAGATTGTCTTTCGAACGGTGCGCGCGGACGGCGTGCGTGATCATCGAAGGTTCCCTTGGCTTTCCGGAGGCGGAAGCGCGCATCCGCGCGCTTCGGCTTTACGGCGAATAAGGCGCGAAACCTGCCCCCGCCCGACCGGCCTGTCAAAGCAGGCGGACATCATGGTCTCGCGTCAAATCGCCTCCGGAAAACGAGGGCTTGACTCTCCCCGGCGCGGGCCGCGGCTAGAATCGCCAGCGCAGTCCGGCGCTCGCCATATAGCCGTCAATGCGCCCGTCATCATTGAACGCCGGCGGCCCGGCGAAAGCGAGATCGACATCGGAAAAGCGAAAATACCGCCCCTCGCCGAAGAGCTCGAGCCGGTCGGTCAACTCATAGGTCGCGCCGACGGCGGCGTGTCCGGCGAACACGGTCTGGTCGGAAAAGCCGATCGGGATCGGCGCCGCCGAACCGAAGGACTGGCGCGCTTCGAAGTCGAGGAACGCCGCGCCGACGCCGCCGCCGATATAGGGGACGAGCCGTTGACGATCGCTGAAACGCAGATCGAGATAGCTGTTGAGATAGATCGTCACAGCGGACTGATCGCCGATCGTCTCGCCGCCGCCCGGAAAGGCGAGGTTCGACCCATCGATATCAGCGTCGATATAGCCCCCCTCGACTTCCACGCGCGGCTGCAAGACGCCGAGGATCCGCATCGGGAATCGATAGCCGACCGCGCCGTTGATCGTGTAGCCGGTGTCATTCTCGAACGCGATTCCGCCTGCCGGTCCGACAAAATTTGAGTCATTGGCGAATACGCCGCCGCCCGAAACCGAAATGTAAGGTCCCGAATGACTCTCGTTGGTTTCAAAAAGATCGCCAGCCGACGCGGCGCCCGCCATCATCGCCACATTGGACATCCCCACGATCGCCAGAATCTTGAACTTCGACATGTTTGGCCTCTTCTTTCCGCTGCGCGCCGGCTCCCAGCAAAGAATAAGCTCGGCGGAGCAAACGATGCCGCATCGAACGATCACTGACCGCCGACAATTCGGTGACGGCGGACACACTTCAGTGAGCAGGCTCAGCGCGCGCCGTCATGACTTCGTGAAGCCGGCGGCGCCGAAAACGCCTTCGACGTGCCGGCGCGCTAGGGAAAGAAGACGAGCTTTAAAGCCATCGCGGCGAGGACGGCGAAGAGCGCGCGCTTGATGAACTTCTCCCCGCGCGTCATCGTCGCATGCGCGCCCATCCATCCGCCCACGGCGTTCCCGGCGGCGAGCGCCGCCCCCGCCTCCCAGGCGATCGGCGCTTTCGACGCGAACACCCACAGCGCGACGAACGAGAAAACGAGCGCGATGAAGACCTTGTGCATGTTGGTGCGAACAAGGTCGAGCCCCATGACGCGGTAGAGGATCGGCATCATCAGGAAGCCGACGCCGATCTGAATGAAGCCGCCCCAGAAGCCGGCGCCGACCATCAGAATGTGGCCGGTCGCGAGGTTCCTCGCTTTCGACGCCGCATCTGGGCGCGCCTTGCCTTTGTCTTCACCCGTCGCCATCAGGATCAACACCGCGATCATCACCGCGGCGACGACATTGTTGAACGCCGCGCCCTCAAGCCGAACGCCGACTTGCGCGCCGAAATAGGCGCCGATCGACGCCGCGAGCGCGAGCGTGATCGACAGGCGGAAGTCGGAAAGACCGTTCCTGAAAAATGCGCCGACCGCAGTAATGTTTTGCGCGATGATGGCGATCCGGTTGGTGCCGTTGGCCACAGGACCAGGCAGGCCGAGGAAAACCATAACGGGAACCGTCAACAACGACCCGCCGCCGGCGATGACGTTGATCCATCCCGATGCGAAACCGGCGACGGCGAGCAGCGCAAGTTGCCAAGGCTCCAGCACAAATCCCCGCTTCAACGCCCGGTGTTAGTCCGCCTCGGACCTGACGGGCAAGCTGTTTGAGGCGGCTTCGCGTAGCAATTACCGGAAGGGGTTCTCATTTAGGGGATAGATGCAGTGAGACACCAACTGAAAATTCTGTTTTCGTTGGCTGCAAATGGCCGTTTTCAGCGCTCACGTAGCGCGGCGTTCGCCCCCCCCCAGTGCTCAAAAAAACGCCATTTTCGCCGTGCGCTTGCAAATTTTCGGTCAGACTCTCACCGAGAACGGCGAAATCGACGGATTATCGCGACTTCAGCGGCGCTGCCGCGCGCACGGATTTGGCGACGCTTAAGTCGTCCTATTCGAGCATCCGCCTCGCCTCTTTACGCCCCCGCGCCCCGCGCCTATGTCCCTTGCGCTGCCCGGCGCGTTTGGGCGAACTTCCCCGGGGCCGTATCTCACAGAACGGGAGCTGCCTCTGGAGGGAAGCCTTGCTTCCCATCACGCGGCGCCCACCTGGTCCTTAGGGTCCAGGGCGAACGTCTCGTCCGACGGCCAGGGCGGCGCTTTTTTGTTCGAGGTCGTAGCCTTTGCTGCCTGTCCTGCCGCCCATGACGCTCGGCTTTGCGTCGAAGGAGGTCCTCCGCCTGCGGATGAGCGCGGCGCGCCGCGAAGCGGCGGCGGCGCGTCCCGACGCCGGGCGTCACGCAGCCCGCGTCTTCATGGACTACGTGCCGATCCCCGCGGGCGCGACGATTTCGCTTTATCATCCGATGAAAGGCGAACTTGACACCAAGCCGCTCGCCGCCGCGCTGATTGAGCGCGGATTTCGCATCGCGCTGCCCGTGACGCCGAAGAAGCGCGGGCCCTTGACCTTTCGCGCCTTCCGCGACGGCGACCCGCTGTCGCCGGATCGCTACGGCGTCATGACGCCGTCGGACGCCGCGCCGGAAGTGCGCCCCACGATCGTCGTCACGCCGCTTCTAGCGTTCACCCGCGACGGAAAACGGCTCGGCTATGGCGGGGGCTATTACGACCGCACGCTGGCGGCGATGCGCGAGGGCGGCGACGTGCTCGCCGTCGGGTTCGCCTTTGGCGCGCAGGAAGTCGAAAAAATGCCGTCAAGCGAGCGCGACCAGCGCATCGACATGATCGTCACCGAGCGTGAGGCGATCGACGCGCGCCGCTGGGAGGACAAGCTGAAGTGAAGATCGGCGTTTTCGGCGACATTGTCGGCCGCTCCGGCCGCAAGGCGATCGCGGAGGGCTTGCCGCGCCTCAAGCGCCGATACGGCCTCGATTTCATCATCGTCAACGGCGAGAACGCCGCGGGCGGCTTCGGCGTCACCGCCGAAATCGTCGAGGCGCTTCTCGCCGCCGGCGCCGACGTCGTAACGACCGGCAACCATGCTTACGACCAGCGCGATGATATCGAGATTTTCAGAAGCGAGCCGCGCTTGCTCCGCCCCTTGAACTTCCCGAAGGCAAACCCAGGGCGCGGCGCGGGACTATTCGAGGCGAAGGACGGGCGCCAGGTGATGGTGCTGCACGCGCAGGGCCAGGTCGAAATGCACCCATGCGACGATCCCTTTGCGGCCATCGACGCCGCGATCGGCGCAGCAAAGCTCGGTCGCGAGGCGGACGCGATCATTGTCGACTTCCACGCCGAAGCGACGAGCGAGAAACAGGCGATGGGTCATTATCTAGACGGGCGCGTCACCGCCGTTCTCGGCACGCACACCCACACGCCGACGGCGGACGATCGCGTCCTTTCGGGCGGCACAGCCTACATGAGCGATATCGGCATGTGCGGCGACTATGACAGCGTCATCGGCATGGAGAAGACCGAGCCCATGCGCCGCTTCCTGACGAAGATGCCGAGCCAGCGCTTTCAGCCGGCCGCAGGCGAAGCGACGATCTGCGGCGTCATCATCGAAACGGCGACCAATGGCCTTGCGTCGTCGATCGAACCTCTAAGGATGGGCGGGTGTCTCAGGCAACGGGAGCCGAACAATCTTTAATAAGCAATCGGCTTATAGGTATTTATCGTGAGTCGCCTGCAGCTTGTATTCCTTTCAAGCGATCTTCGCCGACAACTCCCTCGACGTCATAACGCTTCGCCAGCCCGTTTTCGTCGCGCCAGCGATCAATTGCGGCGCGCAGCCTTTTGCTTCCTGCGTCTTTGGTCTCAAGGGTCATTTCCGGGAGATGGGGCGCATCGACCCCATCTTCGGCGAAACGGCGGACGAACGAAAAAAATCCTTCAGGCGAGCCGAGATTTTCCGGCGTACAAAGCGCGGCAAGCTTGCGCCCGCTCTCCCGATCATATTCCGCCATGTAGTCCGCGCCGATCACCGAGGTCCAGATAGTGTTGGCTATGATCGGACCGGTCGAACGAATAAGCGCGCGCTCGCTGACGGGTTTGCCGCGCGTCTGAGAATATTCGCCTCCCCCTGAAAGCAAGAATTGCAATTCCTTATCCGAAAACACGCCGCCCATATTGTCCGCTGCGTGATTCCTTTGCGAGATTCGATCTTGCACGTTGGTCGCGTCAAGACCGACGCAAATGCCGAACAGTTCGGCCGCCGCCTCACGAAGCCCGAGGGTAATTCCCAGTTCGCTTCCTCGATTTGCGCCGCCGCGCTCCTTCCATTGGTAATAGCCCCAGTAAGCATGATGAGTTTCATGCGCAAACGTCGCGCTCGTTAACGCTCGGTAGAATTCCGAAAAGAGCGCATCTCGCGCTGCAAATTCAAGACGCAGCTTATCGCCTTCGACCGGCGCGCCCGAGACAAGTTCAAAGTCAGAGCGAGGCGGTGCGACCGTCAATGTAACGCTGACCGAAGGCGCGGCTGGCCCGAAAACCTTTGCGCGCACCGCGTCAAGCGACCGTGAATAGCGATCAATCCAGACCCTGGCCGACGGTTTGGCGGCGTACCATGTCGAGAGGTCCACCGCGGAGATCGACTTCGGCGCCTTTACGATCACTGCGGCGCCGCCTGAGCTGGAGCGATAAAACTCACGCGCTCCCGTCGCCTTGAATTTCTTGTCGCCGACAACGGCGGAGCCAGAGAACACCGCGGCGGCCTCACCGTCGGACTTGAATGACACGAAATAGGTGACGCCGTCAGCTGGAAAGCCTTGCTGCGTGAGCGCTTCCCTCGCAGATGGCGCTGTCGAGCAGGCCGTGGACAAGAGCGCGGGACCAAGAACCAAATACCATAGATTGCGCATCAATATCCTGTATTACAGACATAGGGGACGCCCGTTTCCGGATCGATCCCTGCATTGCAGTCGGCATTCGTCCATAACTCGCCCTTTGTCAGCATCACGGCGCCATTGAACTCTGCTTCCACAATCGCAACATTTTCGCCTGGAACCTGACTGCTTGCAAACGGCTCAAGCACAAGCTCGATCGAGGCGGCGTTGGCGGAATTGTTCAACAGCCAAGCATCAACCGCGGCTGGGCTGGCAGGACGGATGCGACCCGAATTGCTGATAGCGCTGAACGAACTTGAAGTAAAAAGCGCGCCATGAGAATCCCTGATCCCGACCCGCAGGCGATGCTGAGCGGGAATTGCAATATTCGACCGCGAAAAATCCAACGCCGTCGCCCCGGAACCGCCGTCGCTGATAAACTGGCTAATCGGAAGCGGGCCAGATATTTGAAACCCAAGACCGCAAACCACATCACCTGTTCGTCCGAAGGAGTCCGTTTCAGGCGTTTCGCTAGGCACGCAGGGACGCACTATGCCCAATTCGAGGTCATTCTCAAATTCTATTCCTTGCGCCGTGACCTGACACCCCCCCCGCTAAAAAGGCCGCAAGCGACAACCAACGAAAATTAAAATTCATGACAACCTCCCATTCTTTGTAACAATAAAACTTGAGTATTTGAATGCGGAATTTGTCGTTCGAATTTGATCAAGTCGTCAAATCACGATTTAGTGAAGCGCGCTATCGCACATAGCTCGCGCCGTTGATGTCAAAGGTCGCGCCGGTCGCGGACGGACAGGCGCCTGACAGGAGAAACACCGTCATCGCTGCAACTTCTTCCGGGCTTGCAACGCGGCCCAGGGGAATGTCCGCGATCGCCGTGGCCCGAGCAGCGATGTCCTTGGGCGCCATGCGCGTTTCGACCCAGCCGGGCGCGACGGCGTAGAAGAGGATGTTCTCGCCCGCGAGCGCGCGCGCGAAGGTCTTCGTCATGGCGAGAATCGCGCCTTTCGACGCCGCGTAACCGGCGCCGTCAATGGCGTCGCCGCGATGCCCGGCGCGGCTTGCGATATTGACGACGACACCGCCGCCGTGGTCGCGAAAATGCGCAATCGCCGCGCGGCATAGGTCGGCCGGCGCCTGCACATTGACGGCGAGATTGGCCGCCCATCCCTCCGCCCACGGAGTTTCCGGCCCGTCAAGCGGCGTTTCGGCGTAGACGCCGGCGTTGTTGACCAGCGCGTCGATGCGGGGGGCCGCGTCGAGGGCCCGGGCGAACAGGCGCGCGCCCGCGCCCGGCGCGGCGAGATCCTCGATCAGAGCGTCGCCCGGCTCGAACCCGACATCGGCGAGAACGCCCGCGAATTCGTCGCTCGGCCGGCTGGCGTGGACAAGGACGCGCGCCCCGGCGTCTGAAAGCGCGCGCGCGATCGCTGCGCCGATGCCGCGCGAGGCGCCGGTCACGAGAATGGTCTTTCCGGAGAATTTCATCCTTGGGGGCCCCTTGAACTCCGCCGCGCCCCCTTGGTATGGGCCCGGCTTCTCCGCATCAAGCGCTGACTGGGGTCCATATGGCCGGCCATTCGCAGTTCGCCAACATCATGCACCGCAAAGGCAAGCAGGACGCCAAGCGGTCGAAGATGTTCTCAAAGCTTTCGAAGGAAATCACCGTCGCCGCAAAACTTGGCGCCGCCGATCCGGCGTTCAATCCGCGCCTGCGCCTTGCGATCCAGGCGGCGAAGGCGCAGTCGATGCCGAAAGACAATATCGAGCGCGCGATCAAAAAAGCGACCGGCGGCGACGGCGCCGGTTTTGAAGACATCCGCTATGAAGGCTTTGCGCCCGGCGGCGTCGGCGTCATCGTCGAGGTCCTGACCGATAACCGCAACCGCGCGGCGAGCGAGGTGCGCTCGGCCTTCACGAAGCACGGCGGCAACCTCGGCGAAACGGGGTCGGTCGCATTCATGTTCGACCGCGTCGGCGCGATCGCCTATAAGGCGGACGCGGCGAGCGAGGATGCGATGCTCGAGGCCGCGCTTGAAGCGGGCGCTAACGACGTTGAATCTGGCGCCGACGGCCACACCGTCTACACAGCCAACGACGAGCTTGCCGCGGTCGCGGCCGCGCTTGAGGCGAAATTCGGCGAAGCCGGCAGCGTCAAGCTGGTCTGGAAGCCGCAGAACCTTATCGAAGTATCAGGCGACGCGGCGGGCGGCCTGATGAAGATGATGGACGCGCTCGAAGATTGCGACGA
>DNZB01000391.1:9997-10345 GCA_003506635.1 Parvularcula sp. | reverse complement strand
TAGCCCTGCCCGCAAGGGGGAGGCGAAGAACGGGCGCCACGCTATTCGACAGCGCCGGCCGCCTTTGGTAGGGGGCAGCCCCGCTCATCCCCGCGCGTGCGGGGACGAGCAGGAATAGTGGGTACACAAACGAAGGGCCGTCGTCCTCGCCGCTTTCTCAGGCAAGGCAAGCGCCTTCGTTGGGCGGCCTCAAAAAGCAACTTCCAGTCGTGCGGGTCCCGCCCTTTGTTCGCCGTGCGGTTGTTCAGGTAAAAGGCTAAGCGCGCTATTTTTTATTAACCATCCATCCGGTTGATCCGCCTGCGGAATCCGCCGGCGCCCGACGGACTTATCCCCCACCTTATCCCC
>DNZB01000391.1:2670-9736 GCA_003506635.1 Parvularcula sp. | reverse complement strand
CCTTATCCCCCACCTTATCCCCGCCCGTTCCGGGGGCCTTATCATGCGCTGCGTTTGAAATGCGGCGCGCTCGCCGGTTTCACTTTTGAAAGGACTTTGATGACCGCCCTTTGCGACTTCGCAGCTCAACCCGGTGCGCCCGCGCGGCTGCGGTCGGGGATGGTTAATTTGGCGCCTATTGCGGCTGTACCCCGCATAAAGCGCCAGATTTTCAGCGCGAAGCTGGGCGCCTTTTTTCGCGCCTCGCGCATGCTCTCAAAGGCAAGGCGATTGCAACTTCCCCCGCGCCACACCGAAGGACGCAGCAAGGCCCATGCGAAAACCCCCGCAATCATTGAGGTTCCGCGCGCCGCGGCGCGCGGGAGCGGAAGGCTTTGCCGGGCGCCTTTCGCCGCAGCGGCAATTCCTGCCGCGCACGGAGCGCGCGTCATGAGCCTTACCGTCGCGCTCAACCTGGCCGTCTCCGGCCTCTTCGCCAATCAGACGGCGATTGCGGCCGCGTCGGAGAACATCGCCAACGTCAACACGCCGAACTTCTCTCGCCGCGAAGCGCGCTTTGAAACCGACGCGATCCCGGGCCAGTTCGCCGGCGTCGATGTCGGGATCGTGCGCGCGGCCGCTGACCGCTTCCTTCAGAACGCCGCCTTCGGCGCGGCGGCGGATGCAGCGGCGTCAGACGCAATCGCGCGCGCCTTGTCGGCGATTGAAGCCTCGCTCGGCGCGCCGGGCGACAATATCTCGTTCGCCAACCGACTTGACGAGGCTTTCGCCGCGCTGACGGCGCTTGGCGCCAATCCGTCTTCGACCGTCGCCAAGGCCGGCGCGCTCGCCGCGCTGCAAGAGGCGTTCGACGCCTTCGCAAGGACGTCCGAAGCGATCACGGAAGAAGGCGGCGCAGCGCTCGGGCGCCTCAACCAGGATGTCGCGCGCGCCAACGCGCTCGCCGATGAAATCTTCCGCCTGAACCAGTCGGTGTCGCAAAGCGCCGGCGCGGCTGACCTCATCGACCAGCGGCTGACGGAGCTTTCGGCGCTGTTATCGATCGAGGTCGAGCGCGGGGCGGACGGGCGCGTGTCGGTGTCGCTCCCCAATGGCGCGCTGCTCGTCAATTCGGCGGGAGCCAATACCCTCGCCGTCACGGCAGGACCGCCGGCGGCGATCATGCTCGCCGGATCGGACGTGACGGCAGGCGCCGTTTCGGGTTCGATCGCGGGCCATGTCGCGCTGTTGAATATCGATTTGCCGCAGCTCTCCGCGCTTGTTGAAACGACGGCGCGCGGCGTCGCCGACCGGCTCAACGCCGTTTACGCCGGCAATGTCGCAACCGGCGCGACCGCGCCCTCGGGGGCGCCGCTGATCGTCGAGACCGCCGGCGTCTTCGCCGTCAACAGCGCGCTCCTTGCTGACCCGGCGAGTTTCGCGATCGCGCGACCCGCAGGCGGCGCGCCGGGCGGCGCGAATGACGGCGCCGGCGCCATCCTTCTTGCCGACGTCGCCGCGACGACGGAAGCGCGCGCCGCCGCCAGCGCCGTCGCCGATATCGGAGCGCGCGCCCTCAACGCCGAACGCGCGGCGGAAACGGACGGCCTCCTCTCGGCGGAGCTTTCATCGCGCGCCGCGGCTTCCGCCGGCGTCAATCTCGACGAGGAGCTGTCGAACCTCATCCTTTACCAGCGCGCTTACTCGGCGAACGCGCGCGTCATCGCGGCGGTCGACGAGCTCTGGCGGTCGCTGCTGCAGATTGTGTAGGCGCTTATGACCCGCATTTCCGATCTCGGCTTTCAGCAAATCCTGCTCGCCAGCTTTCAGCGCGCGCAAAGCGGCGCCGAAGCGCGCCAGGCGCAGCTCGCGAGCGGCAAGGTCTCCGACAGTTACAGCGGCGTCGGCGTGCGCACGCAGCAGCTTCTCGATTCCGAAGGCGTGCTGACGCGCGCAACCGCTTATGAGCGCGCGGCGAATGTCGCCGCCGCGCGCTTGCAGGTGCAAGAAGCGGGGCTTCAAACGATCGCTGACAGTCTTGCGCGCCTGCGCGACCGGTTCATCACGGCGCTCGCGACGGGTTCGGCGGACCTCATCGCGCCGGAACTCGCCACCGAAGCGCAGCGCATTCTTTCGGCGCTCAATACGGAGACAGGCGGCGTCTATGTCTTCGGCGGAACCGACGGCGCGGCGCCCCCGGTCGATGCGCGGTCGATCGACGATCTCGTCGCGAGCGCCGATGTCGACGACCTGTTCCGGACCGGGACCCGCGTGCGTCTTCCGGTCGAGGAAGGAACGACCGTCGACGGCGGCGCGACCGCGCGGGAAATCGCCGGCGGCATCCTTGCGAGCCTTAAGGAAATCGCCGAAGCGCCCGGAACTCTCGGGTCGTTCTCCGGCCAGCTGACGGCCGCGCAAGCGGTGTTCGTCGTCGATCAGGTCGCGGCTTTAGACGCGCTCTCCGCCGCGCTCATCGAACATCAAGGCGCGAACGGCGTTTCGCAAGGCCAGGTCGAAGCGGCCGAGGGCCGCAACGTCCAGCGCCGCAATCTTGCCGAGATCGTCGCCTCGGAGATTGAAGACGTCGACCTTGCGGAGGTCGTCGCCCGCCTCGATCAGGACCGCCTCGCGATCGAAGCGGCGGCGCAAGCCCTCGCGCAGTCGCGCGAATTGTCGCTCTTGAATTTCCTGTAGCGGCGAACGCGATCGAGGCCCGCGTTTTGGATGCCCCGTCGCCCCGGGGCGCGCGTCTTCGCGCGAACCCGGGGACCAGCTCCCGCAATTCGCCACGTCGCGCGCGGATAGTTCAGGAGATGGACCCCGGATCGCCTTCGGCGTCCGGAGTGACGGAAAGCCGATAAAGCGGCTTGGCCTCGCACACTGGAAAAGGACTAACCTCGCCCCTATGTTTCGCGCGCCATGACGACGCTGACCGCCGATCTCGATCTCGACCTGCCGCGCCTCGATCTTGGCGTGCCCTCCGGCGCGCCCGTCGTCGTGGCGATGTCAGGCGGGGTTGATTCCTCGGTGACGGCCGCGCTGGTCAAACTGTCCGGCTACGACGCGGTCGGCGTGACGCTGCAACTTTATGACCACGGCGCGGCGATCCAGCGCAAGGGCGCGTGCTGCGCGGGGCAAGACATCAAGGACGCGCGCAATGTCGCCGACAGGCTCGGCATTCCGCATTACGTGCTCGATTACGAAGACCGCTTCTCACAAAGCGTCATGGAGGATTTCGCCGACACTTACCTCGCCGGCGCGACGCCGATCCCGTGCGTGCGCTGTAACGAGCGGGTGAAGTTTCGCGACCTTCTCGACGTTGCGCGCGATCTCGGCGGCGCGGCGATGGCGACCGGCCATTATATCCGCCGGGTCGAAGGCGCGCGCGGCGCTGAGTTGCGCCGCGCGCGTGATGCGGGCCGCGACCAAAGCTATTTCCTGTTTTCGACTTCGCGCGAACAGCTTGAATTCCTGCGGTTTCCCCTGGGCGACATGCCGAAGGACGACGTTCGGCGCATCGCTTCGGCGCTCGGCCTCGCGGTCGCTGACAAGCCGGACAGCCAGGACATCTGCTTCGTGCCGGAAGGGAAATACGCTTCTGTCGTCGAGCGCCTGCGTCCCGGCGCGGCGGAACCGGGAGAGATCGTGCATGTTGACGGCGCGGTGATGGGAACCCACCCCGGGCTGATCCACTACACGGTCGGGCAGCGCCGCGGACTTGGGGTCGCGACGGGCGAGCCCTTGTTCGTCATCCGCCTCGACGCGGCGACGCGGCGCGTCATCGTCGGCCCGCGCGAGGCGCTGATGGTCGGGCGCATCCAATTGAAAGAGGCGAGCTGGATCGGCGACGGCGCCCTCGAAGCCGCCGCGCGGGCCGGAACGCGCGTCGCCGTCAAAGTGCGCTCAACCCGCCCGCCGAGGCCCGCCCGGCTCGACTGGGACGGGTCGCTCGCCGTTGTTCTTGACGAGCCGGAAGAAGGCGTCGCGCCGGGGCAGGCTTGCGTTTTCTATTCGCCGGAAGACGGCCATGATCGCGTCCTCGGCGGCGGCTGGATCGCCGCAACGGCGGGGCGGGGGGAGGCGGTTGCCTAGCGGCGCGACTTTATTCAAACCCCCCTTCTCGTCGCGCCTTCCAACCGGGAATCCTCATGGCCAAGAAGCTCTATAACTGTCTCAAATGCGTCGCTTATTGCTGCACCTACGCCCATATCCCGGCGACGAAGCGCGACGTGAAGCGGCTCGCCCGCCATTTCGACCTGACCGAGGCGCAAGCCGCGCGGAAATTCACCAGGCGCGGCGACAAGGAAAACCCCCGCGTTCTCAAACACGCAGACGACCGGCATTTCGGTTCGGCCTGCATGTTCCTCGACCAGAAGAAACGTCAGTGTACGGTCTATGAATCGCGTCCCCAGATCTGCCGCGACTTCCCGACGCAGTCGCGGTGCGGCTATTATGAATTCCTGAAGTTCGAGCGCGAAGTGCAGGACGACCCGAAATGGGTCGCGACGACGGACTAGATGGGCGAACGGGCGGACGTCGTCGTCATCGGCGCCGGCGTCGTCGGGCTCGCCGTCGCGCGCGCGCTTGCGCTGGCGGGACGGGAAGTGATCCTGCTTGAGCGCAATGCGCTTTTCGGCGCTGAGACTTCGTCGCGCAATTCCGAAGTGATTCACGCGGGTCTCTATTACCGGCCCGGCGGCTGGCGCGCGCGGCTGTGCGTCCGGGGCAAGGAAAAGCTGTACGCCTATTGCGCCGGGCGCGGCGTCAGTCACGTGCGCTGCGAGAAGCTGATCGTGGCGACCGACGCGCCCGACATCGACAGGTTGAAGGCGCTCGAAGGCGTCGCGCGCCGGAACGGCGTCAGCGATCTGACGCTGATCAGCGGCGTTGAGGCCGCGGCGCTTGAGCCGGGCCTTCGCTGCGAGGCCGCGCTCCTCTCGCCGAGTTCAGGCGTCATCGACAGCCATGGGCTCATGCTCTCGCTCCTCGGCGATTTCGAGAATGCGGGCGGCGTGTTCGCCTGTTCCTCGCCGGTCCTCGGCGGGCGCGTGACGGCGCGGGGAATTGATCTCGATGTCGGCGGCGCGGAGCCGCTGACCTTGTCGGCGCGCCTTGTCGTCAATTCGGCGGGCCTTTGGGCTGACGTGGTCGCGCGCTCGATCGCGGGGCTTCAGCCTTCGCATATTCCGATGATCCGCCCGGCGAAGGGGCAGTACTTCACCGTCTCCGGCAAGGCGCCGTTTTCGCGCCTTATTTATCCTCTGCATACGGCCGATAGTCAGGGCGTCCACTATACCCGCGACCTCGGCGGCCAGGCGCGACTGGGGCCGGACATTCGCTGGGACGCAAGTCTCGGCGATTACGCCGTCGACGAAACGCGCCGCCGGATGTTTCACGACGCCGCCGCGAAATTCTGGCCCGCCCTCGACTTTGCGCAATTGCAGGCGGGCTATGCCGGCCAAAGACCGAAAGCGACCGGCCCCGGCGAGGAAGGAGACTTCATTTTCTCAACGCCCGAAGCCCACGGAACGAAAGGCTACATCGGCCTTTACGCCATCGAATCGCCGGGCCTCACCGCCTGCCTTGCAATCGCTGATCATGTAACGTCGCTCGCGTAAGTCTTGCCCGCCGGGTCCGCCGTCGCTATAGCGCCCGCTCCCGGCCGGGTAGCTCAGTTGGTGAGAGCGCAGGATTCATAACCCTGAGGTCGGCAGTTCAATTCTGCCCCCGGCTACCACTTTGATTTATAATAGCTTTTCCACAGTTTTCTGGACGATCCCGCCATAAAAAGCAATGATTGTGGTTAGAATTGTATTCAACCTTGAGTGGTAACCATGGAAGAACCCGTCGCCGAAGGGACCGCGCTTCATGGTACATTCACCAACCGCTCACGCCGGCGCCGCGCTTGCGGCCTTGTCCGCGAAGCTCGCGTCCGCGCGCACCGAGGAACAGCACTTCGCAGACCGCCTCGCCACGCTTGAGGCTGACCTGGCGCTGAACCTCGCGCGCCTTGAGACGACGAGAGCGCCGAACGGGGCAAAGCCCTCGCCATCGCACCAGCGCGCGCTGCTCAATCAGCGCGTCGCCGATCTCCTGGAATTGCGTTCATCGCTCATCGCAGAGCGCGCCAAGCGCCGCCGACTGATTGATGAAATGGCGCAGCGCAAAGAAGCGATCGACGCTGCGCTCGCCGTGTTGCGTCAGAAATCACAGCCGCCGCTTGTCGCCGCCGGCTAGAAGTCTTTCTTCCAGTTCGCCGACACGGTCTGGTCGCCATCCTGGCGCAGCTCGGTTTCAACGGAGAATGACTGTCCTATTTCATATTCGATGCGCAGCGAGCCGTTCTCGCCGCGCGCATTTTGCGACGCCGAGACGAAAAGCCCGTCGGTGACATATTTGCCGACAGTCAGCAGCGAGGCCGAAGTGTCTGTTTGATCGACATCGATATTGAGGAGATCAAGACCGATCGCGTCGCGCGCCGCACCCGTAAAGCCTTTGCCGCCGAAGACTCCGACGCCGCCAAGCTGCGTCAGCGCATCCGCGACTTGCAGCGACTGGAACGCCGACAACTCGTCTGCGGGTTTATCGAAAAGGATCAGGGCCATCACGTCGTCGCTCGGCAGCGACGGCGTCGATTCAAGGGAAACCTTCAGCGCCGAGCTGCGGCCGGAGATCACCACGGCGACGCTGGCGCCGTCACGCGTTTCACGTTCGGCGCGAATGTCGATGGTCGGATCGTTCGGGGCGAGCGTGTCAAACCCGATCGAACCGCGTGTAAGGTCGAAGCGCCTGCCGGAAAACTCAAGATCGCCGCGATCGAGGTTCATCGTGCCGAGGATAAGAGGCCGGCTCGAAGTTCCGGAAATGAGCGCGCTAGCGCGCCACTCGCTGTTGAGGCCGCGTCCGCTGATAGTGACGTTGTCGTCGGCGTCAATGCGCACATCATAGCGAAGCGCTGTCCTTCGCGGCGAAGCCCCCGCCTCCGTGACGGGTTCGCCGCCCGCCCCGGCGGCGACGACGTTTATGTCGACGAGGCCGAGGTTTTCAGGCGTGAAGAGCGTCGCCTCCAGCGCCGACAGCGAAACAT
>DNZB01000391.1:0-2337 GCA_003506635.1 Parvularcula sp. | reverse complement strand
TCAACGCGCTGGACGGGTCCTGCGGAAAAGCGCGCGCCTTGAAGTCCGATGTCGGCCGTGATCGTAACCCCGTCACGCAAGGTCATTTTTCCCGCGGCAGTGACCGTTTTTCTGGTCTGTCCGGGTCCGTTGGCCGCACCCTTGAAAGTTACGGTTGACCTTTCCGGCGTCGCGGCGGCGGCGGCCGTAAGGTCGATGCCGACGATGCTGAGACCGGAGACCGCTTCCGTAAAAGCGCCGTCCGAAAATGTAAGCGCACCCTCAACGCGCGGATCCTTCACCGTGCCGCCGAGCGTTCCGTTGAAACTGAGGTCGCCTTCGAGCGATTGCAGCGGCGGCGGAAGAAACAGCGCGATGGTTTCCACGCGCCCGTTGTAGCTGGCTGTTCCCCTTATACCTCCGTTCATGCTGACACTGAGCCGGCCAGCGCGGCGGAGGGCGAGCGGCGCTTCGAGGCTGAAGGCAAGCGCGCTATCGTCGCCGCCGGCGGTCACTGAAAGGGTTCGTCCGTCCCAGGAATACGCGCCGCGAAGCGCGCTTCTTGTCTCGCCAGGACGCCCGGAACTCGTCCAGAATTTTCCCGCCGCCATTGCGGCTCGGTCCGTGTCGAGCGCGAGGTCGAAATTGAGCGCCGCGTCGTTCGCTATGACGCCCAGGCTGCGAATGGCGACGCTAGCGCGCCAGCGCCTGGGATTTGCAGCGCTGCTGATGTCGACGGCGCCCTGCTCGCCGACTCGCAGTGCGAGATCGTCGATGGCGACGCCGCCAGCAAAGCTGATGACCGCCGGTCGTTGAAGTCGCGCCGCCTCGCCCTGAACGTCCGCGGAAACGGCCGCCAGGGTGATTGTCACGGCGCCGGCGATCGCCGCCGAGCCCTGGAGCTGCAAATTGTCGACATGCGCGCGCTCTTGAACAGAAAGACGCGCAGCGGAAGCGACAAACGAAAGTCGCTCGGCCGGACCTTTCGCAGTCAACGACAAGTCGACAAGTGAGAATGACTGCGTTCGCAGAGAGGGCGCCTGAATGTCGATCCAGCTATTTTTGTTTGTTTTCTCCAGCGCGCCCTTCACTGAAGCCTCGCCCGTCAACTTCAAGCCCGGCCAGGGTTCGGCGCCGTCCGCGCCGCTGTAGCGCACATCCACGCTGCCCTCGCGCGTCGCCGGATTGAAGGCCGCAGCGCCTGTCAGCGCGAAGCCATTGCCGCGATGGGCGATGTCTGCGAGGGCGATTTCGCCGTTCGATTCCCGGCGAATGCGCGCAGAGGACTGCAACGACCCGTCTGAAGCGCGCATTGAAAGCGCGCCTTCCAGCGCGGCGGAGGACTTTTCCAGCGATAGCGCGATTACCGATGCGGGCAACGCCGACGCGCCGATCAGAGTCTCCGGCGCCCTTAGCGAAAGATTTAGTCCGAATTCCTCGAACGTCCCGCTCGCCTCGATGTCCCCGGCCGCTTCGTTGCGCATCGAAACCGCAGGCGCAAATGCCTTGACGGCGGAAGGCGTCACGGCGACTTTTCCTGCAACCTCAAACGCCGAGCCTTCAAAACGCAGACGCGCGCCGCCCTCGAATGCGGCGCCGTTTGCAGCCGTGATTTTGGCGCCATTCAGATTGAGGCCATCGCCCGCAGAAAGCGATAACGCCGCTGCGCCTTGCAGCCGCGACCGGGCGCTCCCGGCGAGGCTGCTGCTTTCGCCAAGCGCCGCCGACAGGTTTCCGGTAAGGTGCGTTCGAAGATTTGTCGTCAGGTCCTTCAATCTCGCCGAAGCGGCGGGCGCTGTCACCGACGCCGCGCCCCGATAGTCGCGACCGCGCCGTTCGAGGGCGATGCGCGCGGCCGCCTCATCGCCAATGACGCCCTGAAGGGCCGGGCGCCAATTCGGCGCGAAGTGCGCGCGCAGATTGACGACGGCGTCGGCAAGCGCGCGGTCGCTATTACGCCATTCCGCCTCGCCGCTGGCGTTCCCGAAGGCGCCGTTGATCTGCGTTATTTCCAGGCGCGCGCCGCGGACTAGCGGGGTGAGCGCGCCAGACAGGGCGATCTGATCGCCAAGGTCCGCGGCGAAGCGAAAAAAGCGGGCGCCCGGCGAAGCCGCGACGTCAAATGCAATCGCGTCGAGCGCAGCGATGTCGCTTGAGAGAACGCCGGAGATCGTCCCGTAAACGCCAGCCTCGGCGCTGAAGTCGATCCGATAATCATGCAAGGGTCCCGACCCCTTGGCGCTGAACCGCACTGCGCCTTGCGCTTTGCTGAGCGCTGCGACTGCGCCGTCCGCCGCCGATGAAACTTCAACCTTCAGCGCAGGAGCGTTAGCGGCGCTTTCGCGGCGGAGCTCGATT
>DNZB01000011.1:4597-8149 GCA_003506635.1 Parvularcula sp. | reverse complement strand
GCGCGCAATACGCTCGCCTTTCTTGACCGCGAATTCGCCTCACCCCATGGCGGTTATCGCGAAAACGACCGAGGCGGCCATCCGCGCCGCCAGAACCCGCATATGCATCTCTTCGAAGCGATGCTGGCCCTGCATGAAGCGACGGGCGACTCCGCGATGCTTGAACGCGCGCAGGCGATCGAAGCCCTGTTCCGGGCGAAGCACTTCGACGCCAAAGCGGGCGTGCTGCGCGAATATTTCAACGACGACTGGTCGCTGATCGAAAAGGTGAGCGACCGCATCGAACCCGGGCACATGGCGGAATGGATTGCGCTCCTCGCCCGGTTCGAGCGCCAGAGCGGCGAAACGCGCGCGGGCCTCAAAACGGCGCTTCTTGAGGGCGCTGAGCGCTTCCGGATGCCGGGCGAGCCGTTCCTGCCCGACGCCGCGATGCTCGGCGCGCGCGCCGCGGCCGCGAGCCGGCGCTTGTGGCCGCAGACGGAATTCTTGCGCGCGACGCTCATCGCCGGCGAATATGCCGACGCAGCGGCGATCATCGACGGGCTTTTCGGGTCATACCTCGCCGCATCGCCGCAAGGTCTGTGGACGGACGAGTTTGACGCCGGCGGCAGCGGCGTTTCAACCGCTGTTCCGGCGAGCATACTCTACCATCTTCTCGAAGCGGTTTGCACGGCGGCCGATACGCGGCAGAATGACGGGCGATGAACAGCGAACCCCCGATCCAGCCCGTCATCATGTCCGGCGGCGCCGGTACGCGCCTGTGGCCGATGTCGCGTCAGGCGCGACCCAAACAGTTCCTGCCGCTGACCGGCGAGCGTTCGCTGTTTCAGGAGACTGCATTGCGGCTTTCGGGGCCGCGCTTTCTCGCCCCCGTCGTCATCGCCGGCGCAGCGCATCGCGCCGCGGTCGCCGGGCAGCTGGACGCGGTCGGCGTCGCCCCCGCCGCGATCATCATCGAACCGATGGCGCGCAACACCGCCGCCGTCGCCGCCGTCGCCGGCGCCTGGACCGGCCGCGCGCATGGGGATGGGCTCGTCCTCCTTACGCCGGCCGATCATCATGTCGCTGACGCCGGCGCCTTTCGCGCCGCGATCGTGCGCGGCGCCGCCGCCGCCTCGAAGGGCGCGATCGTAACGCTTGGCGTCCGGCCGGCGACGCCCGAGACGGGGTTCGGCTACATTGAAACCGGCGCAAGCATCGCCGACGGCGTGTTCGAAGTCGCCGGTTTCCGCGAAAAGCCTGACCGCGCGACCGCTGAGCGTTACCTTGCCGGCGGGCGGCATTTCTGGAACTCCGGCGTTTTCCTTTTTTCGCCTTCCGCGATGGACGCAGAACTTCACGCCCATGCGCCGGCGATCCGGAATTCCGCCGCCGCCGCGCTCGCTGCGGCGCGCGAAAGCGGCGGCGTACTGACGCTCGATCCGGCGATCTTCGCGGATTGTCCTTCGGAGTCGATTGACTACGCGGTGATGGAGAAAACGCGCCGCGCCGCCGTCGTCGCGCCGGTCGACGCCGGCTGGAGCGATATCGGCTCGTGGACCGCGCTCGCGCCCCTCGTTGGGGAAACGCGCGTGTCGGCGCTTGATTGCGGCGCGAATGTCATCCGCACCGACGGGCCGTTCGTCGCCGCGATCGGCGTCAGCGATCTCATCATCGTCGCGACCGGCGACGCCGTTCTTGTCGCGCCGAAGGATCGCGCGCAAGACGTGAAGCGCGTGATCGACGATCTCAAGGCGCGCGGCCGCACGGACCTTCTTTAGCCATGGGCAAGCGGGTCATCGTCACGGGCGGCGCGGGCTATATCGGCAGCCACATCCTCGTCGAACTCCTCAATGAAGGCTCGCACGCGCTCGTCATCGACGACCTTTCGAATGCAAGCCCGATCGCGCTTGACCGCGTCGCGGCGATCACGGGGAGAAAGCCGGGCTTTCTGAAAGCCGATCTCGCCGACGCCGCTCAGCAGCGCGCCGTCCTTGACGCTGTCGCCGCGTTCCGGCCGACCGGCGCCATTCATCTTGCTGGCCTTAAGGCGGTCGGCGAATCGGTCAGCGATCCCATGCGCTATTACGCGGTCAATCTCGGCTCGGCGCTGACGCTCATCCGCGCAATGGAGGCGGCCGGCGCGCGCAAGATCGTCTTTTCCTCCTCGGCGACGGTCTATGGCGATCTCAACCGGAGCCCCGTTTCCGAGACCGGCGCGACGGGCCCTGCGAACCCCTATGGCAAGAGCAAGTTTTTCATCGAGGAAATGCTGCGCGACCTCGCCAGCGCCGATGCGCGCTGGCGCATCGCGAACTTGCGCTACTTCAACCCCGCCGGCGCGCACCCATCGGGCCTGATCGGCGAGGACCCGCACGGCGTTCCGAACAATCTTTTTCCCTACATCGCGCAGGTCGCGGTCGGGCGCCTGCCGAAGCTGCGCGTTTTCGGCGGCGATTATCCGACCCCGGACGGCACCGGCGTCAGGGATTATATCCATGTCGTCGATCTGGCGCGCGGGCACCTTGCGGCGCTTGACTTCCTCACGTCGGACGGTTCCGCAGGCGCGGTCGAGATCAATCTCGGGACCGGGCGCGGCGTTTCAGTCCTCGAAGCGGTCGCCGCGTTCAAGCGCGCTTCGAATCGCGACATCCCTTGCGAGATCGTCACGCGCCGCCCCGGCGACGTCGCCGACGTCTACGCAGACGTGACAAAGGCGCAAGCGCTGCTTGGCTGGCGCGCGACACGAACGATCGAGGACATGTGCGCCGACCACTGGCGCTGGCAGAGCGGCAATCCAGAAGGGTATCGATAGCCGCTATCGCCATTTGGCGAAGGGGTCAGGCGTTCCCCGCCGTTTCGAACATCGAGGCTTCAAGCGCTTCCTGCGGGGTCTTGCCGCCCCAGATCAAGTAATTGAACGCCGGCAGAAAGCGGTCGATCGCCTCGCGCGCGCCCTTGATGAGGATTTCAGCCTGCGCGATGTCGAGGCGGCCGTCAGCGGGAAGGACCGCGGCGTTGCGGAAGACGATCGAGCTGTCGTCCGACCACAGATCGAAATGCCCGATCCACAGCCGCTCGTTCACCATCGCGACAAGGCGCGCCATATCGCCCAGGCGGCCCGCCGGGGCCTTGAGATCGAGCGGCGCTCCCATTTGCAGCGTCGAGAGTTCCGGGCGCCAGGTGAACCAGAACCCGGCGTCACGCCACAGGCCGGGGATCGCGACATGGAGTTCCTCCGCGTCGACGCGCTCAACGCTCAGGGCGAGCTCGTCGGCGACGGCTTCCAGCGCTTCAAGGGGGTCGATTTCCGGCGCCGAGGATTTGAGGAGTTCGATCGACATGAGGGTCCCTGCTGACTCGCCCCTTGATTGGCTTGCGAGTCGGAGGGGGCCGCAACGATTCCTTGCCCACAGGCCGCAGGCGGCCTCGGGAAAACCCTCAAGCTTTTTGGGCCAACTGCGACTCAAGCGCGGCGATTCGCGCGGCGAGCTTTTCGTTTTCAGCGCGCGCGGCGACCGCCAGGTCGCGCACGGTTTCAAAGTCCTCGCGCGTCACGAGGTCCATATCGGC
>DNZB01000011.1:3136-4243 GCA_003506635.1 Parvularcula sp. | reverse complement strand
CTCCTTGCGCGTCATATAGGCGCGCAGGCCCCGAAAGGCGACAGCGGCGAAAAAGCGCGCTAAGACCCGCCGGATTTTCGACGCGAGTTCCCATGGCGCTGCCTTACCCCAATATCGACCCCGTCGCGGTCTCGATCGGTCCCCTGCCCATACGCTGGTATTCGCTCGGCTATATTTTCGGCATCGGCCTTGGCTGGTGGTATGCGCTTTCCCTCGTCAAAAGGGCGGCGCTCTGGCCCGGCGGCGCGCCGCCGGTGACGAAACTCCAGCTGGACGATCTCATTTTCTGGGTGGCGATCGGCGTGATGGCGGGCGGACGGCTCGGCTATCTCTTCTTTTATGAGCCTGCGCTCCTGGTCGGCGCCTTTGAGCCCCTCGGCGCCAATATGAGCGACGGGCTCATCAAGACGCTTGTCGGCTGGATTCCCATTCCGCCCGCGCTCATGCTGTGGCGCGGCGGCATGTCGTTCCACGGCGGCATCATCGGCGTGACGATCGCGGGGATCTGGTTTGCGCGCAAGCACAAGCTCGCCGCGCTGTCGATCGGCGATCTTTTTTCTTGCGCCGCGCCGATCGGCATTTTTCTCGTGCGGATCGCCAATTTCATCAATGGCGAGCTTTACGGGCGACCGGCCGACGTCCCTTGGGCGATGGTCTTTCCCGCCGACCCCGACCAGCTGCCGCGCCACCCAAGCCAGCTCTATGAGGCCGCGCTTGAAGGCGTCACCCTGTTCGCCGTCGTATTCGTCTTTGCACGGATCTTCGGCTTTCTAAAGCGGCCGGGCGCGGTGATGGGGATTTTCCTTTCAGGCTATGCGATCTCGCGAATTATCGTCGAAAATTTCCGCGAGCCCGACGCGATCTTGCCTGACTTTCCGCTCGGCCTCACCATGGGGATGATGCTGTCGGCGCCGATGCTGGCGCTCGGGGCCTTTTTCATCTGGCGCGCGTTCCGGAAGGCGCCGTCCGACGCGCCTGCTTCATGACGCAAGACGCGCCCGCCGAGCGCACGGCGCTGGAAGATCGCCTGATCGCGCTCATCCGCGCGCGGGGGCCGATCACCGTCGCCGACTACATGGCGGACGCGCTCTTCCATCCGCAGGACGG
>DNZB01000011.1:0-2805 GCA_003506635.1 Parvularcula sp. | reverse complement strand
TTCGGCGAGCTGATCGGCCTCTGGCTCGTGCAGTCCTGGACCGACATGGGCGCGCCGGCGGCGTTCAATCTCGTCGAGCTAGGGCCGGGGCGCGGCGTCCTGATGCAGGATGTGCTGCGCGCCGCGCGCCTGCGCCCTGCCTTCCTCGACGCCGCGCATGTTTTTCTTGTCGAGACAGGCGGGCGCCTGCGGCTTGAACAGCGCCGCCGCCTCAAGGACAGCGGCGTCAAGATCGACTGGGCGGATCGCTTCGCCGACATCGCGCCGGCCCCGACCCTGCTTGTCGCCAATGAGTTTTTCGACTGCCTGCCGGTCCGCCAGTTCGTGCGCGTCGCCGCCGGCTGGCGCGAGCGGCTAGTTGGGCTTGCGCCGGACGGGACGGGCCTTGCCTATACGCTCGGCCAGACGCCGCCCGAGCCGACGCTCGATCTTCCCTCCCGGGATGAGGCGCCGGAAGGCGCAATCTACGAACTTAACGAAGCTGCGGAGGCCGCCGCCGAAGAAGTCGCCCGCGCGCTTGTGGCGGCGGGCGGGCGCGCGCTCATTATCGATTACGGCCATCTCCATGACGGTTTCGGCGAGACGTTGCAGGCGGTGCGCCGCCACGCGCACTGGCCCGTCTTGTCAGCGCCGGGCGCGGCGGACATCACCGCGCATGTCAATTTCGAGCGGCTGACGCGCGCCGCATTCAACGCCGGCGCGAGCGCGCAGGGGCCGATGGCGCAGGGCGCCTTCCTTGAACGGCTGGGGCTGCCCTTTCGCCTCGAACGCCTCAGCCAGGGCAAGGCGCCTGCGGAAGTGATGAGCCTCCATCAAGGCGCCTTGCGCCTCATCAGCCCCGACCAGATGGGCGAGCTTTTCAAAGCGTTCTGCATTTCCGCGCCCGGACTGCCGGCGCCGCAAGGGTTTCAACCGTGAGCCCGCCGCATCTGAAATCCGCCGCTCTCCCTGCTCCGCATGGGTTCTTCGGGCGCGCCGGCGGCGTTTCCACCGGCATTTTCTCCTCTCTCAACGCCGGCCTCGGCTCCGGCGACGGCGCCGAGAATGTCGCGGAGAACCGCAAGCGTTGCCGCGACGCGATCGGCGCGGGGCATCTTTTGACGCTCTACCAGGTTCACTCGGCCGACGCGGTGATCGTCGAGGCGCCATGGGAAGGCGCCGGCCCGCGCGCCGACGGCATGGCGACGCGCCTTAAAGGAGTCGCGCTCGGCGTTCTCGCCGCTGACTGCATGCCGTTCCTCTTCATCGACGCGCAAGCTGAAGTGATCGGCGCGGCGCACGCCGGCTGGCGGGGCGCGCTTGCAGGCGTTCTCGGCGCGACGATCGGCGCGATGGAGCGTCTCGGCGCGAAGCGGGACCGCATCCGCGCGAGCCTCGGCCCTTGCCTTCGGCAGCCGAATTTCGAGGTCGGCCTCGACGTCCGCGATGCGTTCAGCGCGAAACATCCCGATACGGATCAATTCTTCGCGGCCGGCGTCTCGCCCGAAAAGCGCCAGTTCGATCTCGCCGGGTTCGGCCGCGCCGCGCTCGCCCGCGCCGGCGTCGGTCCTCTCGACGACCTCGGCGCGTGCACCCTTGGGGAAAAAGAAGCCTATTTCAGCTACCGCGCGAGCCGGCGGGCGAACGAGCCGGATTACGGGCGGAATTTATCGGCGATTGCGCTGGGGTGAGGCGGGCCGGCGCCCTGCTTCCGCCCGCCCCGGGACGAGCGTTCAAAGCGCCCTTGATCCCCCGTCGCAAAACAGCCAAAACCGCGCCGGTTCGGCAAGGGGCGCTGCATGAAGCTGATTTCGGGCAATTCCAATCGCGCCTTGAGCGAGACGATCGGCAAGCGGCTTTCCACCCGGCTCGCCGTCGCTGACATCAAGACCTTCAAGGATGGCGAGGTTTTCGTCGAAATCGGCGAGAATGTGCGCGGCAAGGATGTATTCGTCATCCAGTCGACGTCGAACCCGGCGAACGACCATTTGATGGAACTCTTGATCACCATCGACGCGCTCGTTCGCGCCTCGGCGAGTCGCATCACAGCCGTCATCCCCTATTTCGGCTATGCGCGGCAGGACCGGAAGGCCGGACCCCGGACGCCGATCTCGGCAAAGCTCGTCGCCAATCTCATCACCACCGCGGGCGCTGACCGCGTGCTGACGGTCGATCTGCACGCCGGGCAGATTCAGGGTTTTTTCGACATCCCGACCGACAATCTCTACGCGGTGAAGGAATTTGAAGAGCGCATCAGGTCGCTCCACAAGGGCGATATCAGCGGCGTCACTGTCGTTTCGCCCGATGTCGGAGGCGTCGTGCGCGCGCGCGCGCTTTCGAAGCGGCTCGACAACTCGCCGCTGGCGATTGTCGATAAAAGGCGCGAGCATGCCGGCGTCTCCGAAGTCATGAACATCATCGGCGACGTGAAGGGCCGCGACTGCGTCCTCTTCGACGACATCGTCGACTCGGGCGGCACGCTCTGCAACGCGGCGCAGGCGTTGATGGACAAAGGCGCGCGCTCAGTCTCCGCCTATGTGACGCATGGCGTCCTCTCAAGCGGCGCCGCCAAACGGATCAGCGAGGCCAAGGCGCTGACGCGCCTTGTCACTTCGGACTCAATTCAGTCGGCGCCGGAGATCGACGCTTGCGCCAAGATCGAAAAAGTCTCGATCGCCGCCCTTCTCGCCGAAGCGATCCGCCGCATCGCGAATGAGGAATCGGTTTCGAGCCTGTTTGATTAGGGGCGGCCCACGCCCGCCCGAGCACCCTCCCTCCCTTGAAAAGGGAGGGAAAGAAAGAAGCGCCGCCTTGCCTCCCTCCCTT
>DNZB01000101.1 GCA_003506635.1 Parvularcula sp. | reverse complement strand
TCCCTAGTCCCTAGTCCCTAATCCCTCCTTCGCATGCTTGGCCAGGAACGGGGCTTGCGCGAGCGCGAAGGCGAGATTGATCGCGGTGAAGCCCCAGATCTTCAGATTGACCCAGGTCTTTTCACCCGCGCAGATCGCGCCGGCGGCGGTCAGGTCGCAGTCGCGCGTGAGCCAGCGCCAGGCGATCTCGTTGGCGACGGCGAGCGCCGCGAAGAATACCGCGTAACGCAGCGTCAGCGTCCGCCATGCGTCATCGGGAAGATGCAGCGCGCCGTCGAACAGGGTTTTGAGGAAATTGCGGCCGCTCATCCTCCCGCCGATCAGCATCAAGCCGAACAGCGCGTAGACGATCGTCGGCTTCATGTAGAAAAACGTCTTGTTGTGAAAGACGAGCGTCAGCCCGCCAAGGACGCCGACGGCAAGACCGGAGACGAGCAGCATCGGCGCGATCCGCCGCTCCTTCCAGACGCTGTAAAGGAACGCGATCGCGAAAGCAGGCAGGAACAGCTGCACGGCGAGAAACAATTCCTCGCCCGCGGCGATCGTCCGTCCAAAGACGGGCGCAAGGCGCCCGCCGAAAAAATAGGCGACGAAAAAGACCGCGAGCGGCCCGAAATCGACAAGGGCCTTGGCGCGGCCGGAAAGGCGGGGAGCGGACATGGAAGGGGATGCAGTTCGCAGGTTGGGGGTTTTGAGTTGGGGAAAGCCCCTACTACCTACCCCCTGGCGCCTACAACCTCTCAAGCCCGGCGAGCGCGCGCGCAAAGCTTCGCGCCTCGAAGGGCTGCAAATCGCCGATCCCTTCGCCGACGCCGATGAAATGGATCGGCAGGGGGTGGCGTTCGGCGAGCGCGACGAGGACGCCGCCGCGCGCCGTGCCGTCGAGCTTCGTCATGACGAGGCCGGTGACGCCGGCGATTTCGCGGAAAACGTCCGCTTGCGAGAGGGCGTTCTGCCCGACCGTCGCGTCGAGGACGAGAAGGACGTCATGGGGCGCGGTCTGGTCGATCTTCCTGATGACGCGGACGATCTTGGCGAGTTCGTCCATCAGCTCCTTCCTGTTCTGCAAACGCCCGGCGGTGTCGATGAGAAGCACATCGGCCCCTGCGGCCTTCGCCGCGGTCAGCGCCTCATAGCTGAGCGCGGCGGCGTCAGCGCCCGTCTCCTTCGCGAAAAACGAAGCGCCGGTCCTCCCGGCCCAGACTTTCAGCTGTTCGACAGCGGCGGCGCGGAAGGTGTCGCCCGCAGCGAGCGCGACGCGCCTGCCTTCAGCGCGAAACCGCGCCGCGAGCTTGCCGATCGTCGTCGTCTTGCCCCCGCCATTGACGCCGACGACAAGGATGACATGCGGGGCCTTCGCGGGGTCGATGGCGAGCGGCTTTTCGCGATCCTTCAAGACGCCGGCGAGATGGACCGCGAGCGCCTCCTTGACCTCATTGTCCGTTATTTCGCGATCGAAGCGGTCCTTGGAAATCGCCGCGGTCGCCGCCGCCGCGCCGCTGACGCCAAGGTCTGCCGCGATCAGGAGTTCCTCGAGCTGGCTCAAGGTTTCAGCGTCGAGCTTCTTCTTCGTGAAGATCGCCGCGACGCCGTCCGAAAGCTTCTGAGAAGAGCGCGAAAGGCCGGACGTCAGGCGCTGAAAAAAGTTCGGTCCGGCCTCGTCCGCGGGCGCTGATCGCTCCGTAGGCGGGGTAATTTCCGGCGCCGGCGGCGCGGCCTCTTCGTGCTTTTTGCCGAACAGGCCGCTCAGAAAATTTGTCTTCGCTGTCATTTTTCTCTTGCCAGAATCCGCGGAGCACTAACTTGTTTCACGACGGCTGAAGTAAGTCAGCCTTTTTCATGGAGACGTGCATGGCGAAGGCCAAAAAGAAAGCCGCGAAGCCCGCGGCCAAGCGCGCGGCGAAGAAGACCGCCAAGAAGGCTGCGAAACCGGCCGCGAAGAAAAAGCGGGCGAAGCGCGCCAAGAAAGCCGCCTAGGCTTTCTGATCGTGACTGCCAAAGCCGCGCCGCGGACCCCGGTCCCGGCGCGGCTTTTTCATGCGCGCCGCCGGTTTAAAAAGGCTCGCCGATCAGCGTCTCGCCGTCCCGCGCCGCGATCTTGACGCGGGCGATGTCGCCGGGGGCGGCGGCGCCGGAAAGCGTCACGCTGGCGAAATTGCCGAGCCTTGCGCGCCCGCCGCTTTCGACGACCGCCTCCTCAACGCGCCCGATCAGCGTATCAAGAAAGGCGCGCGTCGCCGCGCCGCCTTTCGCGCGCAAGGCTCTCGCCCGCGCCGCGATGACGGGGCCTTCAACCGGCGGCATCTTCGCGGCCGGGGCGCCGGCGCGCGGCGAAAACGGAAAAGCATGCACGAAATTGACGCCCGCCTCGTCGATGAGGGCGAGCGTCTCTTCGAAATGCGCGTCGGTCTCGGTCGGAAAACCAGCGATGAAGTCAGCGCCGATCGCGATATCAGGGCGTCGCGCGCGCAGGGCCTTCGTCAGGGAAATCGCGTCGGCGCGCGTATGGCGCCGCTTCATGCGCTTGAGGACGAGGTCAGCGCCCGCCTGCAGCGACAGATGAAGGTAAGGCGCGACGCGCGGCTCCGCCGTCAGGCGCTCGAAAAGCCTGTCATCGATTTCGGCGCAATCGACCGACGACAGCCGCAGGCGGAAAAGGCCCGGAACCGCGTCAAGAAGCGCGGCGACGAGATCGCCGAGCCTTGGCGCGCCCGGCAGGTCCGCGCCCCATGATGTCATGTCGACGCCGGTCAGCACGATCTCCTTGTGTCCCGCATCGACAAGCCGTTGCGCGCCCGCGATGACGTCGCTTGCGGCGAGCGAGCGCGAAGGCCCCCGCCCGAAGGGTATGACGCAGAAGGTGCAGCGGTGGTCGCAGCCGTTCTGGACTTGCAGGAAAGCGCGCGCCCGATCGCCATAGCCGTCGATGAAGTGCGCCGCGGTCTCGCGCACCATCATGATGTCACTGACGCCGACGCGGGGGGCCGCGCCGGCCGCAAGACGCGCCCAGGTTTCGGCCTTCAGCTTCTCGTCATTGCCGATGACGGCGTCGACCTCCGCCATCGCGCTGAAGGCGCCGGGGTCGATCTGCGCCGCGCAGCCCGTAACGATCACCCGCGCGCCGGGGTTTTCCCGCCGCGCGCGCCGGATCTTCTGGCGCGTTTCGCGCACCGCCTCGTTGGTCACCGCGCAGGAATTGACGACGACCGCGTTCTGAAGCCCGGCGCCGTCGGCAAGCCGCGCCATCGCCTCGCCCTCGGCGAGGTTGAGGCGGCAGCCGAGGGAGA
>DNZB01000075.1:1254-2916 GCA_003506635.1 Parvularcula sp. | reverse complement strand
ACGCGCCGCGCAAGATTGCGGTCAGGCGTCACCAGCATCGCGGTCGCGCCGCCCGTCTCCAAAGTCTCGCGGAACAGCATGGCGATGATCAGCGCTTCGGCGTCTTCCGTATCGGCTTCGATCAGCGAAAGACCGTCGATGCTGCGCGCGAAATTGGGATCGGCGGCGGAAGCGCTTTTGATGAGCGCCAGCCACTCGTCCGTGGCTTCCGCCGGCCGCAGCGCGAGCCGCAGCAGCCCGGCGCGCGGCGCGCCGCCGCCGGAGCCGGGCCACGGCCGGATGTCTCGCGGGCTTCGCCCGATAGACCGGAGCAGCGCCTTGAGGCCGGCTTGCGGATGCGCGTCTTCAATCTTTTCAAACGCCCTGGCGTCGATATCGCGATCAAGGCCGGGCAAAATCGCCGCGCCGAGGGGCGCTGATGCGATCGCCTCGACAAGGCGCGCGACCGCGGGCGCGCTCGCGGTGGTGCCCGCGACAATCAGCGGATGATGGGGCGGCGCGGCGAGAAGGCGCGCGGCCTTGCGTCCGATCAGCTTCGCGCGCCGGTCGGCGGGATCGCTGAGGTCGTGAGCGGAAAGATGGGCCGGCCACGCTTCGGTGACGATTTCAAGAAAGTCGCGGCTGACCCGCCAATGAGCCGCGAGCGCGCCCGCGTCGATCGCCGACAACCCCGCCGCGCTCACTTCCTCCGCATAAAGAGAATCGAGCAGCTTCCCCAATTCGCGCGCGGCGGCGAGCGCCGCCGGCCAGTTCTCGCGTCCTGCGAAGGCGCGGTCCTTCGCGGCGACGAGGCGCGCAAGCTCCAACGTGCGCGCAACGCCGGAAATCGCCGGCGGCAGGTCCATCTCGTCTTCCGCCGCGCCGGCGAAGACGGCCATTTCGTCTTCGTCGATATCGCCGATGGCGCGCATGCGCGGAAGAAGGCTCGCGCTGACGCCCGCGGCTGCGCGCGCATCGAGGATCGCGCCCGAAAGCGCCCGCGCCGCGCGCCGCGTCGGCAGATAGATTTCAGCGCGCGCCAAGTCCTCGCCAAACGCGGCGATCAGCCCGTGCGCGAGATCTTCGAGAAACGGCCGGCCGGGATCGATCGAAAAATAGCGCGGGGCGACAAGCTCAGAGAAAAACGTGTTGCGGTGGCTTTCGCTCATTCGACTGCTTGTCGAAAAAAGCCTCGGCGAGCGCAAGCCCTTGCGGGTCGCCGACATGCATCCAGGGTCCCTCGTGGACGAACCCTTTCATGCGGCCCCTGGCGCGCGCCTTGTCCCACAAAAGGCGCAGCGAAAAGGGGCCTTCCGGCGCGCCGTCGAGGAGCGAGGGCCGAATGATCTGCAGCCCCGTGTAAACAAAAGGGGCGGCCTCGCCCGTGCGCCAGTCGAGCCCGCCCTCCGCGTCGAGGGTGAAATCGCCAGCGCCGTCATAGCCGCTGGCGAGCGCGATCGGCACAAGAAGGAGAAGCGCATCCATCGCCTCGTCCCGCCAGGCGGCGCTTAGCGCCGCGCAAGGCTCCGCACTCGCACCGTCCACCAGGATCGCGTCGGTGTTGGTGCAATAAATCGGCGCTGACCCGAGATGCGGCGCGGCTTTCTTGAGGCCGCCGCCAGTTTCGAGGAGGAGCGCGCGTTCGTCGGAAATGACGATCGACGGCGCGCGCCGCTTCGCAAG
>DNZB01000075.1:0-925 GCA_003506635.1 Parvularcula sp. | reverse complement strand
GCGCGCGCGAAACGGTCGAGCGTCCAGTCGATCAGCGGCTTGCCCGCGACCTTGATGAGCGGCTTCGGCAGATGATCGGTCAAGGGCCGCATGCGCGTGCCGAGCCCGGCGGCGAGCACCATCGCGGTCGCCGGGACCATCAGAACCGCTCCGGAAAATGGCGGCGGAAGAAGCGCGCGACCTCGTGCAGGTCCTTGTGCTGAAGATCGCGGCGAAAATGGCCTTCGACGCGCGGGAAGAAGTCAGCGTAACGCGGCTTGCCGTCGCGGCGAATAAGACGCGCGAAAATGCCGAGAATTTTGGCGTTGCGCTGCGCGCCGAGGATCGCGTAGTCGCGCCGGTAAGCCTCTTCGTCGAAATCGGAGAAGGCGCCCGCCCCCGCCGCATAGCGCCGGATCATCGCCTCGGCGAGTTCCGGCGATACGTCCCGGCGCGCGTCTTCGAGGAGCGAAACGAGGTCGTAAGCGGGATTGCCGAAGAGACCGTCCTGGAAGTCGATGACGCCGGCGCGCCTGTGGCCCGCGCGGTCGGGGAGCCACAGCACATTCTCGGCGTGAAAGTCGCGCATCACGAGCGTCGAGGGCTGAGGCAGTTTCGCCAGCGCTTCGGACCACGCGCCGGCATAGTCGGCTTTTATCGCCTCGCCCGCCGCCTCGCCCTTAAGGTGCGGCCAGTACCAGTCGGGAACCAGCATGACCTCGGCTTCCATCGCCGTCCGGTCATAGGTCAGCATGCGATAGCCCGCCTGATCGGGCGCCTCGGGGGCCGCCTGATGCAAGGCGAGGAGCGCGTCGATCGCGCTCGCGTAAAGCTCAAATTCGTCGGCCCCGGCGGGAATGGCGCGCGCGTAAAGATCATCGCCGAGATCCTCGATGACGGCGAAGCCGAGCGCCGGGTCCGCGGCATATATTCCGGGGGCGGACAA
>DNZB01000120.1:16403-20256 GCA_003506635.1 Parvularcula sp. | reverse complement strand
CATGGTTCGTTGATCCCGGCCCCTTGTCTTCGCGACATGCGTTCCTGCAGGAGGATTGCGAAAGTTGCCACACGCCGCATTTGGGGCCGACAGCAGATCGGTGCATCGCCTGCCATGCCAACGAATCTGAGCTTCTCGAACGCGCCCCCACTGCTTTCCACGCAGCGGTGGAAGATTGCCGCGGCTGTCATGTCGAGCATTTAGGCCGCGCCCGGCGCCCCGTTGACATGCAGCATGACCAGCTCCTCCGGCTGGCGCTTGAAAAGCGCAGCTCAGCGGCCGATTTCGTCGCGGCTGGCCCACTGTCGGCCGCGCCGCACGCTGGGATCACGCGCGCCGAGGCGCAACTCGCATGCCAGAGCTGTCATGCGACTCAAGACCGGCACCGCACCCTGCTCGGCGCAGACTGCGCGCAATGCCACAGCGTCAGCGCGTGGACGATTCCGGCGTTTGTACATCCTTCGTCGCAGTCACGGGAATGCGTGCAGTGCCATCAGGCGCCGCCGAGCCATTATATGGAACATTTCAAAATGGTATCGGTGACCATCGCCGGTCGGCCGCACGCTGACGTGTCGCAATGTTTCGAGTGCCATAAGACAACCGCGTGGAACGACATCAAAGGCGTCGGATGGTACAAGCACCATTGATGCAGCCTGCGGCCGCCACGCCTCAGCAGGTGTCGCTGCTTTGGCTGGTGGGACTGCATGTCGCCGCCCTTGTCGTCGGACATGTTCTCGGCAGCAAATCCGCCGAACTCGGGCCGTTTCTCGTGACGCTGACGGTTCTCACCTTCCCAGTGACGTTTCTGACGACTGACTTGGTGAACGAGCTGCAGGGGCGCGAATGGGCCCGCCGCGTCACGGCGATCGGATTGGTCGCTGTCGGATTTGCGTATGCGATGATTGAACTTGCGCGACGGCTGCCTCCCGCCATCGGCTCGCACCTGCCGCCGGGCGCTTTCGACCACGTAATGGCGTTGCCCTTCGCGCATGCGATCGCGCTGCTGGCAAGCTACTTTTTTGGGCAAATCGTCGACATCGACATGTTTCATCGCTTGCGCATGCTAACCAATGGCCGGCGTCTTTGGATCCGCGTGCTCGTCAGCACGGCTGTGGGCGAATTGGCGGGCGGCCTTATTGTGACATCATTTATCCTGGTCGCGCCGGCCGCAACGGCGGGGCTTACTCCGATGCCTGCGGCGCTGGAGACCGTTTCGGATCAGGCGTTTCTGCGCCTTCTTATGGTCGTAGCGTTGCTCCCTGTTATTTATCTCGTTCACCGCGTCCATCTCGCGCCTTCTTCTCTGCCGGCTGGTTGAGCGAGCCCACGCATTTTGAGCGCGGACTTTCTCATTTGCTTGATTTTGGCCGACCGAGTCCGACTTTGGCCGAATAGACTGACGGATCGAGCCCTCCGCTGATCAGCAGCGGACCAAATCGCGCGTATTCGGCGAGGGATCGCCGCAATTGGCTCGTAAAACAGATTGGACGCCGCATCGGGCCAAATCAACGATGCGTCGGCAAGTATGATGAACATAATTCGCCTGAGGTTGCGATGGCCGGGAACGAAACGGACGACATGCGCAATCGGCAGGCGGCGGTCGAGGCGGCGCTCCGGGAGACGCGACAAGACCTGTTTCGTTTTCTTGTGCGCCGTCTCCGAAGCCAGCCTGATGCGGCGGACGTTCAGCAGGACTTTTATGTCAAAGTGCTGCGGTCATTCCCCGACCTCAAGGATGACGACAAACTGCGGCCTTGGATGAGCAAAGTGCTTTGCTCGGTCATTGCAGATCATTTTCGCGCGCAGGCGCGGCAGTCTCAGCTGGAAAAAGACTATGTGGCTGAAGCGCTGACCGCAGCGGTCAGCGTTGAAGAAGAGGATGTCGATCTACTTGTTTGCGTCTGTCTTCATAAGATCTTGCCGACCCTCCATGACGAATATGCTTCGCTCCTTTGGCGCACGGAACTCATGGGTGAGACCCGCGACTCTGTCCGTACGAGTCTAGGTCTCACGGAGAACGCCTTCCGCGTAAAGGCGCACCGCGCCCGGAAGGCCCTACGCCGTCGCTTAGAGCAGTCCTGTGAAGCCTGCCTGGAACACGGCTTTTTGAACTGCGGTTGCGAGGACGTCGAGGCGTTAAGGCGCCGGCTCCATCAAAATCCGCCGCCGCCCGGAGGCCCCGAAACATGAAAACACGACAACCGCCCTCACAGTGAGGGCGCAGCGAAGGTGTAACAATTGCCGGCGAATTGCGTCTTTTAATCGTGCGCACAACGAAGGGAGAATTATATGACCGCAGAAAAGGCCGCAGGAGCTTTGCCGACCCGCGAGGAGTCCGATAGCGGCAAAAAACAATCCTCAATCGCCTATCGCGAGCTGTCCGCTATAGCCGGTCGGCAAATTGAAGCCGCCCGTGCGATCCAAGAAGTGGCGAGCCGGATGACTCAAGCGGCAAGCGATCTCACGGAGCGACAGGCGGCCTACTTTACGGCGAATCTAGAATTGCTTTTCAGCGCCTTTTCTTTGGACCGTGACAGCGGCGTAGCCGAGCGCATCGCCCGGCAAAGCGAGTGCTTTCGCGAACTGACGCAAATCTCGGCGAAGCACTTGGCCGACGTTTCGAAAATTACGGCGACCTGCTGTTGTGACTCCATGGATCACCTGTTGAAAGGCGGCGGCGGCGGCGTTTCTGAAGCCGCTATTCAACGAAAAAGGCAGCTCGCCTGACTAGGCGGGGGAGTCCTGATTTGCGTCACCATCAAGATCTGCGCCGAGGAATGAAAAACATGCCCGATGATGCAGCAATGATTAGTGAGGCGGTTGGCGGACAGTCAAAGCCGACTCATCCGGACCTGACGATCGACACAATGACACAGCCGCTTTCACAGAGGACTGATATGCCGGAAGCGGGCGAAACCGGATTCGCAACGCCGGACGCGACAGCGTTCGCCGATTATCTGATCGACGCGGCGCAGCGCAACATTCTCTTCTGGGACGCATTGCGCCAACGTGCAAACAACATGCTGGAGCACGAACGCCAGGGCCTGCCGCCGCTGCTGAAATTCAAATATGAAACCGTCGCGGACGCCGCCGAGTACGATCCGCCGGCAAATTACAAACTACTGAAGATTCTCGAGATCGATGACGTCTGTCTCGACGTTTGCCTCGATCCTGAGAAGCCGCCGCTCATGGTCATCGATCCGCGGGCGGGCCACGGTCCTGGGATCGGCGGGTTCAAGAAGGAGTCAGAAGTCGGGATCGCGCTGCATGAGGGCTACCCTGTCTATTTTGTCGTCTTCGCCCCTGATCCTGCGCCTGGTCAGACGTTGGCTGACGTTCTGCACGCCCTGCGGAGATTTGTCGGCACGCTAAGTTCATTGCATGGGGACAAGCCGCCGATTCTTTACGGCAACTGCCAGGGCGGGTGGGCCGCGGCGCTGCTGGCGGCGAGTTGCGCCGGTCTTGCTGGCCCGGTCGTCATGAACGGGTCGCCCTTGTCATATTGGGCGGGCGAGGCGGGGACCAATCCGATGCGGCTCGCCGGGGGATTTCTTGGCGGATCGTGGATGACGCATTTTCTCGGCGATCTCGGCGCGGGCGTATTTGACGGCGCCTGGCTTGTGCAGAATTTTGAAAATCTCAAACCGGAATCCGCAATCTGGCGCAAATACGCCGATCTATATCTTGATATTGATGGCGAACGAGATCGCTTTCTCGATTTCGAAAGATGGTGGAGCGGCTTCTATCGGCTCAGTCGTGAAGAAATGCTCGCGATTGTCGAAAATCTCTTCATCGGAAACCGACTCGAAAAGGGGTTGGTCGAAATTTGCCCGGGCTGCCATGTCGATTTGAA
>DNZB01000120.1:0-16102 GCA_003506635.1 Parvularcula sp. | reverse complement strand
GCCTCCTATGGCGACAATATTACGCCGCCTCATCAGGCGCTCGGCTGGATACCGGCGACATATGAATCGACCAAGGAGCTGAAAGACGCCGGGCAACGCATCGTTTATCTCATCAATCAGCATGCGGGACATCTCGGCCTTTTCGTATCGGCGGACGTCGCCCGCTTCGAACACCGAGCGATCCTTGAGAACATCGCCGACATCGAATCGCTGGCGCCGGGACTTTACGAAATGATGATCGAGAATCCGACCGGAGATCCGGATTGCGACCGAAATCAATACTCGGTTCGGTTCGAACCGAGACTGGTTGAGGACTTGTCTTTCGATTCTCCCGCAAGGGCGTTCGAAAACGTCCACGCAGTGTCTCAAGCGGCGGAGGGTTTCTACGCAAAGTTCTTCAGTCCTTGGGTTCGCGCCTGCTCCAATCCGGTTGCCGCCGAGGCGCTTCGATGGGCGCATCCAATGCGGGCTTCGCGTTACATGTTCTCAGAAAAGCTCAATCCCTTCATGTCGATTGTCGCGACCGCGGCGGAGCTGGCGGAAAAGTCGCGCCGGCGCCGAGATCCGCGCAATCCGTTTATCGAAGCCGAGCGTCGCGCCGTCGATGACGCGGAAGCCGCGATTAGGCGCTGGCGTCTGGCGCGCGACAGCGCTGGCGAACAGATCTTCAATTGGCTTTACAACTGGCCGACGTCAGCTTCCTGGTTCGCCTGGCCCAAGGCCGCGCCGCTTCAGCGCAAGGAGCGCGCCGAATGACCGCTTCGCCATTCATCCTCTGATCAACGACAAATCAACTGCGCAGTGCGCCGCGTTCCGTGCGAAATTCACAATTTGAGGATAGAGGCGAAGAGGCGGCGGCGCGCGATATGCGGACGCCGAAATAAACGACCTCGGTCAATTCAGCACTTTGGCGATGGATCGGATGGCCTTGAGACCTTCGCCGAAGCGGATGATTGCGTCGCGATGACGATCGAGTTCGCTGTAGGATAGGTAGCGGACATCCATGGCCGCGACGGAGGCGAACGCCGGTCGCGCCACTTGAGCGCGAATTTGCGCTTCGCGGTCGTCCGGCGCGACGAGGAACATCCCTTTCAGCATGTGGCCGCAGGGGCCGAGCGCAAGGTCGAGCATGCGCACGATTCCGGAATAGATCGATGTCGTGTGCTCGACTTCGAAGGCGGCGCGAATCGCCCCTTCGTCCCTGCTAATCCATAGAATGTCGATCAGCCGGACGGCGTCGGCTCCCGACATGTCCGCAAGCGTCGGAAGCTCCGTCAAACAACCGTCAGCCAGCCGTCCCCCCGCATAGCCCCGGCTGCGATCGTTTGCAGCGACCCAAACGTCGTAACCGAGGCCAAGCCCGATATCGCGCAGCCATCCCTGTATCTCGGTGTGGGTCCGATCGGTTTCGCTCAGCGATGATTGGATTTTGTCCGGCGCCGATGCGATCTCGCGAACACGCGCGAGATCCGCCGACCATGCAGCCAAAGCCTGTGCGCCGTGCAACGGCGGCGCCGCATATCGGCCCGAGCCCACGTCGAACAGAAGACCGGCGATTGCGCCGAGATCGTTCGACAGCAGATTTTGGTTATCCGAGTTGAGTCGCAGCATTCCAAGACGCATAGCGAGATATTCGTCCCAGCGGCCTAACTTCACTTTCGCTCCCGTTATCGCGTTGAAACCCCGCACGATCGCGGTGTTGAACGGCGCTGCAAGCGTCGGATGGAGGAAATACAGCAGATTTGCCGCCGCCGGGCCCAATCCTTTTATATTCCGCCGATCTAATTCCCGAATGTGCTGCAACACCTGCTCTTCCGTGGAACAGCAC
Source organism: Parvularcula sp. (assembly GCA_003506635.1). Lineage (GTDB taxonomy): Bacteria > Pseudomonadota > Alphaproteobacteria > Caulobacterales > Parvularculaceae > Amphiplicatus. The sequence continues at coordinate 14,274 of DNZB01000120.1, read as the reverse complement.
GCGCAAGCGTCGAGGAAGCGTCCGAAGGCCTTTTGGTTTTCGACATTCTCGTAAATGTCGGGTATCCGAAGCTTTGGCTTCCACAGAAAGGCGTGATCCGCTCCTTTGAATATTTGGCGCTGCTCGGCAATCGATTTTACGATCGTTTCCAGCGATGAGCCTTTGTAAAGATTGCCGAATGACCCTTCGTCGATTTCGCGCACGACTTCGGCGATTCCCCGTCGGATGGAGCGGAAATTCTTGAGACGCTCCTCCCACAAAAACCAGGTCCGGTAAGTCCCGCCAGGATCATCGCGCCAGGTCTCTATAAGCCGTCGCAATGACGACTCCATCATCGGCGATTGTGATGATTCCATGCACCCCTCATTGCTCAGCGCTCTGCAAGAAGAGAATTGCATGGTCACGCCGCCGGCGCCACCTGAGGAACCGGAGCCAATGAGCTTTCAATCTTCCAATTGCCCCTCCGCGGCCGACCTGAAGCGGCAGCCGCGCAGAATAATCGCAGGCATGGCAGCTCGCCGTGACGGCATTGCCGCCCTGGTCCAAACCTTCGCGCCAATACTGGCGAGGCCTTATGGGAAAGCCATCTTTATGACTGAGGCTCCAACGCCTCCTGATTATCGCCGGATCGTTTCTCGCTCTTTTTGCGTTTAACCTTCATAGGGATGTTCTGGCGCGGTCCGACATAAATGACGCTTGTTTCCTCTTTGGCTTCTGAAACAAGCTCACACGGGCAAGCGCAGGGCTGGGCCGTGCGATCCGCCCCCGTCGTATCCTCCGCGACCGTGACAGGCTCAGATTCATCCGATGTCTGCGCAAAGGCGGGCGCGGCGCTCATCACCAAACCAGCGAAGACGGCGATCGCGACGCAACTAACCCAATGTTTTGAAAGTTGGCTCACAGAGATTCTCCTGGTCTTGTTGCGCCTGCGTTATACGGTCGGCCAGCACGAAACCCTCACACCCGGCAAAATTTTGCGGCGAGACTAATGATCACCAATGATCGAATTATCCGGCTGGCGGATATACACGCTTGTTTCCCGCCAGCCGGCTAGGTTCCGCGCGCAGACGTCGCCATTTGATTGCACAAAGAAAGCGGCGACGACATCGCCCCGCGGCAGTCGGCTCGCTAAGATCTTCGCGCGTTACTATCCCATTCCGAGCTTTTCGCGCAGTGACGATGGCCGCAAGACCCGGCGCGACATGCTCCGCGGCGTGAAACATGCCAACGCAACCGAGCGTCATCGTTCCAAAGCCGGCGATAGCGAGCCGCATCCGGAGTCACGGTTCACGCAGAACAGACAGGCGCGGATAGGATGCGATACCGAGCAGCGGCCGCCCGCAAGGACGGCGCGCATGGCGGCGAAGGTCAGACGCGGCGCATTGATGATCAACTTTTTTCCTTGCGACCATGCTCTGTGTGGGACACCATGGACTATCCGCGTGAACCGGTTTTCGCAGGTGCTGTTTGGCGCAATAATCCAAGCTTTTCCTAAGAATGATAAATGAGCAATTGGGCGGGAGATATTACCATCGGTTTGGGGTGGGTCTATTATGATGGGCCCGTCGGTCATACAGAGTTTCACCAGCATTATGCAGCTCAGATTTGTTTTCCTGTCGCCAGTCCGCTTCAAATCGAAACGCGGGGACAAATACTGAACGCAGAGGACGTTCTGGTGATCGGCTCGAACATAAGCCATCGTCTTTCTGCACCCAGTCAGACTGCGAAAATTCTCTATATTGATCCAAGTCTTGTTAGAGAAGGCTATGAGAAGCTGGGTGCTGGAGGGGTGGGGAGTCTCAGTCTTTCATCTGCTCAAGAAAGGGCGCTTGAACAAGCGCTCGCCGCCGGCCCTGCATCAAGAACGACTGAGTTTGGTTTCGAACTCACCCAGTTGATCTGGCCGGCCAATTCAGATCACGCGGCGCTTCCTTCGATCGATCCACGCATTGTAAGATCGCTTGAAGATATCGATGCTGCTGATGATTTAAATATCACCCTAGATCGGGCAGCGCGTGCAGCTGGCCTCTCGACGGGCCGTTTTCGACACTTGTTCAGCGCTCAGATAGGCATGCCGCTCAAAAGTTACCTTTTGTGGAGAAAACTGCAGCTCGCCATCCAGAGTCTCGCCAAAGACAGTTCTTTGACGCGTGCGGCGCATATCGCTGGATTTGCAGATTCCGCTCACCTGTCGCGCACCTTCAAACGCACTTTCGGTCTGTCGCCGAACGAACTGAATAGAAAAGCAAATGTTACAACGCGAAAAAGCGCGCTGTAGCCCCTGCATTCAAGCACGTATCGCGATTTCCGCGCATTCATAGCGAAACGAATCGCTGTCGGCGATGGCGTCGACCTTTTTGCGAGGAAAACACGTGATGAAATTTCTGATACGGCTTTTCTATCTGCCGATGTTTTTGATCGTTGGGAACGGGATCGCCATCTATATTGTTCAGTCCGGTCTTTCAAAAGGCTGGCTGTTCGTGCTCGTTTCCGCCTTTATCGCGCTGGCTTTTGTGCTGGAGCGCGCCGTTCCCTATGACGCCGCCTTCAATGAGTCTCAAGGCGACCGCGTGCGCGACTTTTTTCATGCCCTAGTCAACGAGACCTTCAACGTTTTGGGCGTTTTGAGCGTGCCGCTTGTGGCGAGTTTTATCAGCCTCCCGTCAATATGGCCGCACACGCTGCCTCTGTGGCAGCAATTGCTGATAGCAATTCTGATTGCAGATGTGGGCATTACGTTGGCTCATTTCGCCAGTCACAGAATTCACACTCTGTGGCGTCTCCATGCCGTGCACCACAGCGTAAAGCGCATGTACGGCTTTAATGGCCTGATGAAACATCCATTGCATCAATTCATTGAGACTCTAGCAGGCGTAACTCCGCTGCTCTTGATGGGCGTCTCTCAGGACGTGCTGTCGCTGCTCATCGTCGCGGTCGTATTGCAATTGCTTTTGCAACATTCGAATGTCGCCTATTTTACCGGCCCGTTGAAATATCTGCTGGCGATCAATGTTGTCCATCGGTTTCATCATCTCAAAACAGCGGAAGAGGGAGACGTCAATTTTGGGCTATTTACGAATTTGACCGACTTCTGCCTCAGCACCGCCTATTATGACAGGAGAAGAATCATCAGGACCGACGACCTTGGGATCGGTGACCAGCCGGATTACCCAAGCGGCTATTTAAGCCAACTCATTCAGCCGTTCCGTTAACAGGAAACATTGGCGCGCGCCGGGCGCGTTGAACTGACGCCGTCAATCAGCTCGTGGAGTGCTCTTATGAGAATGAAGAAGGCTTACCTTTGGGCGATTGTCCTTCTGTCGGCCGGCCTGATCGGCGGACACATGTCCGGAAACCAGATTCGAAGAGATTCTGTCGCGGCTGCGGAACAACAATTGGGCGTTAATTTTGACAGCAGCATGGTCAATGTCGGAGAAGTGTCTTTGCATGTCGTATTTGCGGGACCGGCCGACGGCGATCCGGTGATCCTGCTGCACGGTTATCCGGAATTTTGGTATGCTTGGCGCGGCCCGATGGCGGTATTGGCGAAGGCGGGGTTTCGTGTCATCGCGCCGGATCAGCGTGGATACAACTATTCCGATAAACCAGCTGATGTGGCGGCCTACAGGCTCGACAAACTGGCTGGTGACGTCGTGGGACTTGCAGAGTCTCTTGGCTACGATGAGTTCTTTCTGGCGGGCCACGATTTCGGCGGTCAGGTTGCTTGGTGGACTCTACTTTTGCATCCGGAAAGGGTGCGGAAGTCAGTTATCATCAACAAGGAACATCCCCTCGCGGCAACCGATTATGAACCGGAGGAAGATGAGATCGACTGGTATTCGACATTTCTGCAGATACCATTTTTGCCAGGATATGTAGGGCGTTTGGGAAATTGGATGCTGCTTGAAAAGACACTGCGCGCGACGTCCCTTCCCAACACCTTTCCCGACGCTGACCTCGATCAGTTTCGATCTGCGTGGGACAATGACGGCGCGATAGACAGTATGGGAAAGTGGTATCGTGCCAACAGGAATTTCCAAATGGATGTCGGCGCAGGGCGGATATCAACACCAACCATGATGATTATCGCTGCTGACGACACGTTTACGCCGTCTGATCTGGCGCGGCGGAATATCCTTTTTCTCAACAATGGTCTGGTAAGCGAACTCGACACGGGAACGCATTGGGTGATTCAGGAAAAATCCGATTTGATTGGGGGTTCGATCGCCGAGTTTTTTTCTTCGTTAGATTGAAGCATCTTGCGGCATCGGTGACGACTAACGCTATCGCCTTTACGCGTAGCCACATGCCATTTCCCGATGTGATGAAGGCGAACGAGATGAAATGGCTGACGCTCGAAGAGCGGATGCCCGATCGCCTTTCGACACGTAAGTAGCGCCGTGGGTCGCGCGTCTTTCATCGCTCGCCGCCGGAAGCGGCCAAAACTCCCGCTGGTCAGGCGGCGCATTGAACATGGGCGCGAGACACGATCACAGCGCGGCGGTGAGCTCAAAAAGACCCGCTCTTGCACTGGAGCTGACCGCGGCCTTTCTGATCTTCAAGCTGGTTGGCGCGTTCGTGTTTGACGGTCTCGCCCGGCTTTGCGAACGCCTACAGCCGATTTGAAGAGCGCCATGACTATTCAGAACCTGACGGCCGCCGGCCGAGATCAACGGTAAGCGTCGCGTAGTCGCTGTGATAAACGCCGTCCGCGCTCTGCGGCAGTGTGATCCAGACTGCGGACAACATCACGATGCCGGAGAGGGGCGCGCCTGCGGCGATCGTTCCATTCTCATCCGTCGCCGTCTGAATTGATTCACCCTCAAGCGGAGCGATCGTCACGGACTTGCCGGCAAGGGGCTTGCCGTCGAGCAACAGGACGAACGTGTTTGCGCGAGCCTTGGAAGCGACGAATTCGAGTTTTTGGCCCACAGGCGTTGCGGCGTCGCCATCATTGTCGCAAACATCAATGCAGAAAAACGTCTTTGCATGTTTGCTGTAGCTTCGATCGAGCGGCGGCGAGCCGGGCAGGGCGTCGAATGCTCGGCGCACTGCCGCGTCCGCTTCGATTTCGTCGAGATAGATATCCACGTCTCCGGGCGGTATTTGCCCGACGCGCGGCTTCGAGCTGGCGGCGACGATTGCAAGCCCGCTCTGGTTCGCATCGAAGCTGATCCTCAGCGCCGTCTTGCTTTCCTTGAAACGCAGCGTGCCGACCGGTTCGCCGCTGATCGCCGCCCGTGCGAAGGCGATGCGATCCTGCGCCGGACCACTTTCCAGGTCTGGAAAGGACAAGGCGCTTGTAAGGTCGACAGTCACCTCCTCGCCGTTCTCCCAGGCAAATTCGCTCGGAAGCAGGAAAGTCTGATGAGCCGCAGCCGGCGCGGCCGCGAAACCCGCTGCGAGCATGGCGGCAAGCAGCCATTGTCCGTGCGATGTCGGTCTTCGTTGGAGCGCGGAAAAACGCATTGGAATTCCCCCTTTTTGTGTCGTCTCTTGTTCTACAGTTCTATTGTAACTTATGACGCCGCGTTAAGTCTTCAAAATCATTAGTGGTCGACGCCGAGGAAAATCCGTAAGATGTTGGTCTCTAGGCATCGTATCGGTCAAACACCTCGCGCTTGCCGTTTTTCCGTAAGAGGATGACGTCGTAAGGCTGACTGTCGTGAGGGCCCTCCATGCCGGGCGAGCCGGGCGGCATGCCGGGAACGAAAATGCCGGAAGCGTCCGGCGCCTCCGACAATAGCTTGTTGATTGATGCCGCGGGAACATGGCCTTCTACGATGTAGCGCCCGATGATTGCCAAGTGGCAGGAGCGTAAATCCTCCGGCGCGCCGAAGCGAGCTCGTATCGGCGTGAGGTCGGGCCGGTCGACAATCTGTGTGTCAAAGCCTGCGGCCGTCAAATGCTTGACCCATGCCGAACAGCAACCGCAGGTAGGCGTCTTGTAGACCCTGACTTTTTTGTTGGCCGATCGCGTGGCCCATGCGGGCGTCACTGACGCGGCGGCTGCGGCAATGATGCCCGCGCCCGCGAAAAGAATGGTTCTTCTCGTTTTCGCAGACGGCGGAGAGTTTTGAACACGCTTCATGTTAGCCTCTTTTCACGGCGGACAGATGAGAATATAGCCCGCCGCGCATTCTGGGGGAGAGAGATATGCGACGGCGGGCTCGGGACCGTGCACGAAGAGCATGAGGGGGGCATCATGCCTTGCGAACAGCGATCCCATTTCGGGCGGTTCAGAGAGAGCAGCGCGCAGATATATCATTCCTTCTCGTTGACGCCGACGCCGACGCCGAGAATCGGCGCTTCTCGCTGGAAGATACGGATCGGCATGCGCGTTCCCTCACAAAACTCGGCGAAAATCTCTGAATTATTGAACGCACGATCTTAGACGTCCGGCGAAAACAGGGCGGTCAGGAAGGCGGTCACGGTGAGGACCGCGAGAATGAGGCCGAATTCAATTCTGATTGCAGTCTTGAGACCGGCAAGACCACGATCTTCGCCGCGGGACAGCGCGGGTCCGAATCGGAACTTGTTGAGCCCCGCAAGCCCCATCAAAAGTGCGAACAAAGACGCTTTTATAATGAGCAAACGCCCATAACCTGAGGTGAAAAGTTCGCCCCACGAACCAAGAAGAAAATACGCCATAAGCGCGCCGGCGACGAAGAGCGAGGGCACAAGCCAAAAGGCGATTTTGGAGAAGTGGTCGATCAGGACAGCGGCCGCGCTCCGGCTTTCCGCGGCGAGGACCGTCAGCAAGGGGATCAGCGCGCCAAACCAGAATGCTGCAATGATCAGATGGGTGGCCAAAAGGATGAACAAAAGCCAGCCGGGCTCGGAGTCTGAGATGTGGCCGATGAGGCCGAACGAGGCGACCGCAAAGGCGGCGCCGAGAAGCATGCGAGTGCGGCCCGTCGGGGGCGAGGAGATCGCGCCCCATAATATCAGTATCAGCGCGAAGACGCGAAACGCCATGGCTTTCGCAGCGGTTGTATCGGCAAGCAATGAATGCAGCGTCGGATCGAATGCCCCCGAGAAGCCGTCGCTCATTCGGGCCGGCTCCAGCGCATAGGTCAGTCCCGTAAATATGAGGCCGAGGACCGCCGCAATCGCGATGAGCTGACGGATGGAGGTCTCGGAAGTGACGAGTTTCGCGCCAAAAACGCTCAAAAAGATCGCCGCGCCGGCGGCCTGCAGGACGGCCGCGAATCCAAGCGCACGCGCCGCGACCGCGATAAGGTCAGGCGGCGTCGCTGCGCGTGACGAGGCTTTGGGCGGAGCGGCTCTTGTCGGCTCATAAGTATCTTGGGCAGGATCTGATTCTGACAAAAGCGCCTCGGTTGCCCATGAGGCGTCAGCCGGCGACGGATCGAAGGCTTGCGCGGCTTCGCCCGGCGTGTCGCCAACCATCGGCATTGTCAGGCTGAAGACAATTTCGCCTGACGCAAGGTGCGTGTCGGCCGCGATCGCGCTCCAACTCACCAGATAGGCTCCGTCTGCGAGCGGGGGCAATTCAAGGCGGATTTCAGAGGCGGGCCCATTGTCGGCAGGGGCGACGGCAAGAGGGGCGGCGTCCTCGCCGATCTTCGCAAGGTTCGCGGCGGTGAGCCGCGCCGGCCTCGAAAAGGAAAGGACTATCGCCTCGGGGGCGGAAGAGATTTCGGCGCCGTCCGCGGGGACCGAGCCCGACAATGACAGATGCGCGCCTGCGGGCGTGGCGGAGAACGCCAATAAAAATACCAGGACTCGCCAAAACGCCGTCATCAATCCCTCCCGCGGCTTTTTTGGCCTTCAATCGCATACGGGCCAGCCTCTATCCTCCCTCATTCTTCTTGCGGGCGGGCGTCTTAGACCAAAGTCGGGCTGTCAGCTTGAGCTGCGGCTCGGTGGTCTCAGGGCCCAAAATCGCTATTTGAAAAAGGCTCCTTATGAAGCGTTCAACAATAGCCGCGTTGTTCATTTTCAGCGCCTTACTCAGCGCCTGCGCATTCGGCTCTTCCGGCGGCGGGTTTGTTCATGGCGCTTTAGTGCGCGTCCAGGTGATCCGCGCCGCCGAGATGGAAGCCGCTGTGTGCGTTGGACGCGCCGAGGGCGCCGTGCTAGGAGAAAAACTCACCGTCTATCGCTATCTGGATCCGGGTTCGGAAGGAATGGGTCTTATCCGCGAGGATGTCGGGACGATTGAAGTCGTCGAGTTGATCGACATACATTGCGCCAGAGTGCGAACTTTTGAATGCGATGTGAAGAAGGACGAGATCGTCGAACGTTTGCCTGAGGACGACGCCGAAAGGCTGCGTCAATTTATTTAGGAAGGCGTCGAGGCGTCCGCCGGTCGCTCAGGCTTCGTAGCCCATCTTCTCTCTCAGCGTTTTTCGCGCGCGATAGACGAGCATTTCGACGCTCTTTCGCGAGACGCCGAGAATCTCCGAGCACTCGATTTGCGAACGTCCTTCGATCGTATGCAAAACAAGGGCGCTTCGCATTTTATGCGGCAGGGCGTCGATTGCCGCCGAGAGGCGGCTCATTTCCTGGCGTCGGTCAACGATGTCTTCGACATTGGGCCCGAGATCGACCGGCTCCGGCGCATAGGCGCCAGGCTCGTCTTCGCTTTCGGGCTGGGTGAATGACACCAATTTGCGCAATCGCTGCTTACGGCCGTAGTCGCGGCATTTGTTGAGCGCAATGCGGTAGATCCATGTCGACAGTTTCCACGCCGGATCATAGGACGCCGCCTTCGAAAATACGCTCACGAAGACGTCCTGCAACAAGTCTTCAGCCTCATTGTTGACGCCTACATATCGAAGAATGAACCGGAAAAGCGGCGCTTTATATCGCGCCATCAGTTCCGTGAACGCAACATGATCGCCCTCGGCGATCTCGGCCATCAGGTCCGCATCGGACCGATCGCCAACGTTAATTCGCGTATTCTCTAAGGGTCTCAGCGACATGACTGTCAAAAATGTCTCGTTGCGCCGGGTCCAGAATTTCTCTCATTTCATAAAGATGGCGAACGGATGTTTTTTGATATGCAAGCATCGCCCTATGAAAATCTTCGATCGCGCCGTCGATGTTGTCGCTGTAGGCGGCCTCGCGTTCCAAGAGATCCGCAAGTTTGCGATTGGCGTCGGCGAGGCGGGATTCGAGCGCTTCGTTTTCGTCGGCGTGACGTCGCTCCAGCGTTTCCATCAATTCGCGTTGTGCGTCCGTCAGGCTCAGCTTCGCGAAGAGACGGTCGTGAAAGTCTTCATGGGTGTAGGCCTGCGGCTGCAAAAGCCGTGCGCCGACCCAAGCGCCGCCGGCGGCCGCCGAAGCCACCAACGCGAGCGTTAAGAGCAGCGGCCCGAATTTGAAGTTCATTTTGTTGTCCGGCCGAACCATGTGGAGGGAAGATTGGAGGCGTCCGACGCGAAAACCGCCAATTCCGGCGCCGCCGCTGATGCAGTAATGGTGGCGGGGGCGAGACCGACTGCGATGAGACCCATAATAAAACCTGCGGCCATTGCGGTCGGCCGAAAAACCGGTCGCGCGGCAATGGCGCGGACTGAGCCCATCTCTCTGCCTCGCAGCCGGGCGAGGACTTTGAGTTCCACAGGTGCTATAGGATCGCATTCCGTGCGCTCCTTATACTTACGCAACAAGGCGTCCAATTTTGGCATAGGCTTACCTCTCCAACTGGTCTGATGGGATATACGCGCCATTCGGCGGACCCCCTCGCTGACCTGAATCCGTAGCCCATCGCTCCCATCCTTTCACCCCCTAAATAGCCGCATTCGCCAGTCACAATTTGACCCAGGTCATTCTTAAGGAACTTCCGGTCACGGAGACTGAACTGAAGGCCATCGCTGCAGCTGCTAGAAACGCGCTCAACTGGACGTCAAATATGGGATAGCGTGAACCCGCTGCGGTCGGCAGCAGAAGCCGCAGAGGCGAATTCCTATCACAGCCAGCCGAACCAGCGCGGCGCATTCGACGCGTACGCGTCGTAATCGGCTCCGTGCTTTTCCCGCAGCGCTTCCTCCTCGATGCGCACTTGGATGAGAACGAGCGTCCACGTCGCCGCGAGCACCGCCGCCGTGCCGATGTGCGGCGACCACAAAAAGAACGCGACCAGCGTTCCGATCATGCCGACGAAGATCGGATTGCGCGACCAGCGGAAAAGGCCATGCGCAACGAGAGCGCCAGGGCCCTCCTTCGGAACGCCGATGCGCCATGAAGCGCCCATCTGGATTTGCGCCACGGCGATGATCAAAAAACAGACAAGAAACAGCGCGCTCGCCGTCCACCGTATAGGCGTGTTCGGCGCCCAGTCAGGACGACCAAGCGCCAGTTCCCACTCGGGTCTGAGCCATGCAATTGTCGCGAAGGCGAGGATCGCCGCGACCGCGAGGCGCCAGTTTCGCTCGGCGACACGTTGGATCTCGGCGTGGCGTCCGAAGCCGTAGGCCTTAACGCCATGCGCCGATTGAACGGCGAAGAGCCGCACGGCGGAAACCGCAATGACGGCGACAATGGCGGCGAGTGGAAGCCAAGCAGGCGGCATAAATTCCTCCTGGTGCGATCGAATGCTGCTTTCGATAGCTCCTATAGCCGCTGTAGGGTCAAGCGTGGCATTCAGCGACGCCTTGCGCGTACCGATTCCTCATTGCGCCCGTGAACTGGAGTCGCGCAGAGATGGTGATCGGCGAGCACGGCAAGGACGCGGCAGTCTGCGACCTTATCGACTGAGCAGGCCTTGATCATCCGCTCCATTTCGCGTTCGAGCGCTTTCAGGCGCTTAATGCGATGACGGATGTCAGCGGCATGACGACGTGCGATTTCATCAATCTCCGCGCAGGATCGCTCCTTGTTCGACGACAGGGCGATCAGCTCCCGGATCGCGTCGAGCGAAAACCCCAAATCGCGCGCGTGTCGGATGAAATTCATCCGGTCAACGGCGTTCCTGTCATAAAGTCGCTGGCCGCCTTCGGATCGATCCGGCGGACCGATGAGGCCGATGCTCTCGTAATAGCGGATGGTCGTCACCTTGACGCCCGACGCCCTCGCAAGGCCGCCGATCGTCGTCGCGCGCTGTTCGCTCCTGCCCTGCATTTTCCCTCTTGACCCTACAGTTGCTGTAGAGCCTAGATATCTCGTCGTCGCCAGGCAAGGAGGTCGAAAATGTCCGGCTGCGGCTGCGAGGAAACAGGGTTCGACGGCGTCTCGCCGGACTATCGGCGAGCGCTGATAGCCGTTATCGCCATCAATGCCGGCATGTTCCTGGTCGAAATCACGGCTGGGGCGCTGGGCCGGTCGCAGGCCTTGCAAGCCGACGCGCTCGACTTTGCCGGCGATGCCGCGACCTACGCATTAAGCCTTGCGGTTATCGGCGCCAGCCTCAGCGTTCGCTCGACGGCCTCGCTCGTCAAGGGCGCGAGCCTTGCGGCGTTCGCCCTCTTTGTGATCGTCGCGACGGGCTCTCGCTTTTTCAGCAGCGAAGCGCCCTCAGCGCCGATTATGAGCGGCGTCGGTGCGCTCGCGCTCGCCGCCAATGTCGCAAGTGTCTTCATTTTGATACGCTGGCGCGACGGCGATTCGAACGTCCGCTCCGTATGGCTCTGCTCGCGCAACGACGCGATCGGCAATGTCGCGGTCATGGCCGCGGGCGCCGCCGTCTGGGCCACCGGTTCGCGCTGGCCCGACCTTATCGTCGCAATGGCGCTCGCCACGTTGTTCATGAGTTCGTCGGTCCAGATCATTCGCCAGGCGCTGGCCGAGCGCCGCGCTCTTCTATGGTCGCGGCCCGAAAATGATGACCGCGGCCCCGACGAGGGTGATGACGGCGCCGACAACATCCCAGCGATCCGGTGTGTGACCCTCGACGAGCCAGAGCCAAAGGAGCGCGGCGGCGATGTAGACGCCGCCATAAGCCGCATAGGCGCGTCCGGCGAAAGCAGAATCGATCAAGGTGAGGAGCCACGCGAACAGCGCGAGCGATGCAAGGCCTGGCGCGATCCAGAAAGCCGACTTGCCGAGGCGGAGCCAAGCCCAGAAAGCAAAGCAACCGGCGATTTCAGCGAGCGCGGCGAGGGCGTAGATGGGAATCGTTTTCAGCATGTGTGAACTTTCCGCCATAAAGTCTGATCGGGGTAGTGTGTCGATTGCGCAAGCACTGCAATGTCAATTTCGCCGCCGCGAACCCCGACTTCAGACTTCAGGGGCGCTTTCATTGTCGTGCCCTGTCCTGAGCCGTGGCGCGAAAGTGACCCGCCTGATGCGATTTCCTAATGATTTGTTTGGGAAAAGGAGCTAGACGATCCATCGATGATCCGTGAAGTCCAGATATTTCGCGCTGTCTTTGCGCTTGTCGCCGCGCTGTTTTTGGCGGTGGGGAGCCTTGTCGCGCCAGTCTCTGAACTCACTGAGGACATGCACCACGCCGCCGCGCACGCCGGCAGCGATGCTTCTTCGGCTACGCAAGTTGCAAACGCGCCCGATGCGGGCGTTCCTCAGCATCAGCATCCGGACACGCCCGGCCACACGCATTGCGGCGCGGCCTGTCATGTCCAGCTCTCCGATGCGCGACTCGCTTTCGCCGTCGTTTATACGGCGTCGCGCGCGTTGTTCGGCGCCTTCGACGAGAGTTATTCGCCCGCTAGCCATCTCGACGGTCTTTTTCGCCCCCCTCGCGCCTGACCTGACGCCCGTGCGGCATCGCGCCGCCGCCGTTCAGAAGTCAGTCCGAGGAGGATTCCTGTGTTTTTGTGTCTATGGCGGCGCGGATCCGCGCCGCGCCTCGCAGCAGGCGTTGCTGCATGCGTGCTCATTTCCGTGCTCGCGGGCGGCGTCAACGCGCAGAACGCGCCATCGACGCTGACGATTGATGACGCGGTTGCGCGCGCTCTTGAAACCGCGCCGATAATTCGCGCAAGCGAGGAAGGGCTTCGCGCGTCCGAAGGCGCCTACCAGCAAGCGGGCGCGCGGCCCAATCCCGAGCTTCTTATCGAAGCCGAGAACTTCGGCGGCAGCGGCGACTTCAGCGGATTTGGCGGCGGCGAATATACTTACAGCCTCGGCCAGCAGATCGAGCGCGGTGGGAAACGGCGCGCGCGTCGCGCGTTCGCCGGGGCGGAACGCGACATCGCCGGCAGAACTGTCGAACGCACGCGCCTCGACATTATTTTCACCGCGCAAGCCGCCTTCATCGACGCGGTGGCCGCGGAAGCCGGAGCGGACCTTGCGCGGGCCCGCGCCGCGAGCGCCGAGGAAACGCGCCGCAGCGTGGTGCGCCGCGTTGAGGCGGCGAAAGACCCGAAAGGCGCAGGCGACAGCGCGGCGGCGGCGGCCGCTGACGCGATGTCCGATCTTGCGCGCGCCGAACGCGAGCGCGATCTCGCGCGCCAGCAACTGGCGCTCCTCGCCGGACTCGAAACGCGCGACTTCTCACTCGCCGCGCCATGGTTCGCCGCGCCGCCGGCAGGAATCGGCGATCCGTCATTCGACGGCGGCGACTCGCCTGACCTGGCGATCTTGAAGTCGCTTGAAGACCGCGCCGCCGCCGCCGCCGCGCTGGAGCGTGCGGCCGCCAAGCAGGACCCGACGATCTCCGTCGGCGTACGAAACCTCAGGGAGACGCGCGACACAGCGGCGATTCTCTCCGTGTCGATGCCGCTCGCTGTCTTCAATCGCAACAGGGGTGCAATCGCGCGCGCCGAGGCCGAGCGCCGGCAGGCGGCCTACGAACGCGAAGCGGGCGAGCTTGCGCTCTCTCGCGAGATCGTGCGCGCCCGCAGCGTTCTCGACGCCGCGACCGCCGAGGCCGCAACGCTTCGCCGCGACGTCATCCCGCGCGCTCAGTCCGCGCTCTCGAATGCTCGCGCCGGCTATGGGCGCGGCGCCTTCACCTATCTCGAAGTGTTCAGCGCGCAGACGGCGCTCTTCGACTTCCGCGCCAAGGAAGTCGGCGCGCTCCGCCGCGCCCATCTCGCCAGAGCCGAATTCGACCGCCTGACCGCGCGCCTCGCCGCGCCCGCCGACATGAAGGAGTTCCCCAATGAATAGCCGCACCATCATCACTTCTATCCTCGCCTTGAGCGCCGCGTCGATGCTCGCCGCCTGCGGCAAGACCGGCGACGGCAAGGCGCAAGCCGCCTCCGAACCGGCCGCCGAAGGCGAAGACCACGCCAAAAACGAAGAGGGCCATGACGAGGGCATGCCGCGGGTTGAAATCGATGCGGCCGCGCTCGACGCCGCCGGCGTCAGGCTCGCCAAGGCGGGGCCCGGCGTCATCCGCGA
>DNZB01000328.1:4162-5631 GCA_003506635.1 Parvularcula sp. | reverse complement strand
AGCTCGACGCGCTTTTCGGCGCCGGCTATGCGAAAGCGAACCCTTCCCTCGTCGCGGCTTATATCAGCGCCTGCAGCGCCAACCTCTCGGGGTTCATGCAATCCGCGATGACGGTCGCCAGCATGAGCGGGACGGATATCTTCGCCGATGCGCTTGAGGCCCTCGACGCCCCGCCTCCGCAAAAGAGGAAACGCCGGTAATGCCCTGGGACCGCAACCAAATGGCGGCGCGCGCCGCGAAAGAGCTCAAAGACGGCTTCTACGTCAATCTCGGCATCGGCATCCCGACGCTGGTCGCCAACTTCATCCCTCCGGGCGTCAGCATCACGCTGCAATCGGAGAACGGCATGCTCGGCATGGGGCCGTTTCCGTATGAGGACGAGGTTGATCCCGACCTCATCAACGCCGGCAAGCAGACGATCACCGAATTAAAGGGCTCTTCCTATTTTTCCTCCGCCGACAGCTTCGCAATGATCCGCGGCGGGCATATCGATCTTTCCATCCTCGGCGCGATGGAGGTATCGGAGAAAGGCGATCTCGCAAACTGGATGATTCCCGGCAAGATGGTCAAAGGCATGGGCGGGGCGATGGACCTCGTCGCCGGGGTGAAGCGCGTCGTCGTCGTCATGGATCACGCCTCGAAGTCGGGCGAGTCGAAACTCCTGAAGGAATGCTCGCTGCCGCTCACCGGCAAGGAGGTCGTCGACATGGCGATCACCAATCTCGGCGTCTTCTCAATTGATCGCGGCAAGGGCATGACCCTCATCGAGCTTGCAAGCGATGTGACGCTCGACGAAGTGAAGGCCCGCACCGAAGCGGCCTTCAAGGTCGCGCTTTAGCGCCCCAATTGAATTGTATTGTTAACGGAAGCAGCCTAATCGCGAACGCCGACGGCGGCTGCGGGCCGCGTTGCGCGGCGAGGGTCATGCAAGAAAATTCTATCGACACCGCTGAGGCCGCGGCTGAAGGCTTTATCGTCGCCGCCTTGTTGCTCGGCGTCGTCGAAGGGCTGACGGAATTCATTCCGGTGTCGTCGACCGGGCATCTCATCGTCCTCGTCGATTTCTTCAACGTGAAGACGCCGCCGGGGCGGGTCTTCGAGATTTGCATCCAGCTTGGCGCCATTCTCGCCGTCTGCGTCGTCTACCGGCGCCGGTTGCTCGGCAAGGCGCTTGGCCTTTTTTCCGATCCGGCCGCGCAGCGCTTCGCGATCGGCATTCTTGCCGCGTTCGCGCCGGCGGTCGCGCTCGGCCTTGTCGCGGGCGATGTCGTGCGCGAGCAGTTGTTCCGTCCCGAGATCGTCGCCGCCATGCTGATCCTCGGCGGGATCGCGATTATCGTCCTTGAGCGGCGCAATATGCCGGCGAAGTTCGCGGACGCTGACACCGTCGATCCGATGACGGCGCTGAAGATCGGCTTTATCCAGTGCCTCGCCTTCGTGCCGGGCGTGTCGCGGTCAGGTGCGACGAT
>DNZB01000328.1:0-3862 GCA_003506635.1 Parvularcula sp. | reverse complement strand
ATCGGCGCGCGGATGCTCGGCCTGTCGCCGACGGCGGCGGCGGAATTTTCCTTTTTCGTCGCCATTCCGACGATGCTCGGCGCGACCGCCTACAGCGCCTACAAGGCGCGAAACGATATCACCGCCGACGGCATGGCGATGGTGGCGGTCGGGTTCTTCGCGGCCTTCATTTGCGCGCTCGTCGTCGTCAAAGCTGTGATCGGCTTCATTTCGAGGCGGGGGTTGATGCCGTTCGCCTACTACCGCATCGGCCTTGGGGTCCTTATCTTCGCGCTTCTGGCGGCCGGCTTCGGCCGCGGTTGATCCCTCCGGAGCGCGTTCATGCCCTCGACGATTTACGAGCCGCTCCGGCAGGCGATCCGCAAGGGCGATGCAGAGTTCGTGGATGCGCAGGAAATCGTGTCGGCGCTTGGGCCGCGCGCGTTCGGCCTTTCTGTCATGGTCGTCATGGCGCCGGTCTGTCTGCCGATGCCCCCCGGCGTGCCGACGGTCGCCGGCGTCATCCTCGGCTTCTTAGCTATCCAGATGATCCTTGGCTTCAAATGCCCGTGGATTCCAAAACCGATGCGCCGCTTGCAGATCACGCGCACGAAACTGTTGAAGGCGATCGACGCGCTCGAGCGACGCTTGAAATTCGTCGAGCGCCTCGCACACCCGCGTCTTGAATTCCTGACCCGGGGTTTTGGCGCGCAGGCTGTCGGCATCGCGCTTCTTGCCCTCGCTTTCGTGCTCATTCTTCCGATCCCGTTCCTCGGCAATCTGCCGCCGGCGATCGCCGCCGGAATTCTCGGTCTTGCGCTTGCACAGCGCGACGGCTTGATGGCGCTATTCGGCTTTGCCGCGACGGCCGGGGCGATCGCTTTCACCTGGAAGCTCGCGATCGCAACAGTCGGCCTGATCAGGGGGTATTTCAGCTGACGTCCCGTCCGCGCGTCTCCGGCAGGAACGCCATGCCGATCGCGAACGACGCCGCCGTGACGACGACGGGATACCAGAGCCCGGCGAGCGCGCTCCCCGTGGCGGCGACGATCGCAAACGCCGTCGTCGGCAAAAAGCCGCCGAACCAGCCGTTGCCGATGTGATAAGGCAGCGACATCGACGTATAGCGGATGCGCGCCGGAAAAAGCTCGACGAGCATCGCGGCGAGCGGCCCGTATGACATCGTTTGCACGGCGACAAAGAAAGCGATGAGCGCGATCATCAGCGGCTTGTTCATCCGCGACGGATCGACTTTGTCGGGATAGCCCGCCGCGCGCAGCGCGCCATCGACTTTCGCTCCGAAATCCGCGATCGCCTCCTTGCGCGCGTCGCCGTCGAGGCGCGCAGGGTCTGGCGCTGCAATGACCACTTCGCCGATGCGAATTTCCGCGCCGCCGACCATGGGCGCGTTAACGTAAGAAATGCCGGCGCGGGTCAGATGCGCCTTGGCGATGTCGCAGCCGTTCTTGTCAAACTTGTTGCGCCCGACCGGATCAAACTGCAGCGAGCACGAGGCGCGATCGGCGGCGACGATGACCGGCGTCGCCGTCTGCGCGGCGGCGAGCGCCGGATTCGCCGCGTTGGTCAGCGTACTGAAAACCGGAAAACAGGTGAGGGCAGTCAAGGCGAGGCCGCCCATTATGATCGGCTTTCGCCCGACGCGGTCGCTCAGCCAGCCGAAAAAGACATAGAAAGGCCCGCCTATCACGAGGCCCGCAAGCACGATCATGTTCGCGGTGAAGCCGTCGACCTTCAACACGCGATCGAGGAAAAAAAGCATGTAGAAAGTGCTGGCGTAGAATGACACCGCCTGTCCCGCGACGACGCCGAAAAGCGCGATAAGCACTAGTTTCAGGTTTGGCCACGCTCCAAAGGCCTCGGCGAAAGGCGCCTTGGAGGTGGCGCTTTCCTCTTTCATTTTCTGGAAGACGGGGCTCTCGTTGAGCTTGAGGCGGATCCAAAGCGAAATCGCGAGAAGAAGAATCGAGATCAGAAACGGGACGCGCCAGCCCCACTCGGCGAAGGCGTCCGGCGTCATCCCGGCCCGGACGGTCATGATGACGACGAGAGACAGGATAAGGCCGAGGACGGCGGTCGTCTGGATGAAACTCGTCTGCAGGCCGCGCTTGTCCGCGGGCGCATGCTCGGCGACGTAGATCGCTGCGCCGCCATATTCGCCGCCGATCGCCAGGCCCTGCATCAGCCGCAGGAATATGAGAACGATCGGCGCCGCGACGCCGATCGCGTCATAGCCGGGAAGTAGCCCGACCGCGAAGGTCGAAACGCCCATCAAGGCCATCGTGGCGAGAAACGTGTTCTTGCGCCCGACGACGTCGCCGATGCGGCCGAAGACGAGCGCCCCCAAAGGCCGCACGATGAAGCCCGCCGCGAAAGCCGCAAGCGCGAAAATGAACCCCGTCGTCTCATTGACGGCGGAGAAATAATGCCTGGCGATGAAAGTCGCGAGCGCCCCGTAAAGGAAGAAGTCGTACCACTCGAACATCGTCCCAAGCGAGGAGGCGCCGATGACAAGGCGCTCGCGAGACTTCGCTCCGGGCGTCGCGTTGAGCGCGGCGGAAGCCGTCATTTCGGGCGGCCGTCAGCGCTTGACGAGCGCGGCGGCGTGCGCGCGCGCTTCTTCGATGTAGTGGAGCGATCCGCCGAGCGCCATCTTGTCCTCGCCCTCGCGGAGGTCGCGAAACTTCCGCGCGGGCATCCCGGCCCACATCTCGCCCGCCGGCACGATTTTTTTCGGCGCCAGAAATGCGCCGGCGGCGAGCATACCGCCCGACTTCACGACCGAGCCGTCAAGCATCGTCGCGCACATGCCGACGAAGCCTTCATCCTCAATCGTCGCGCCATGCAGCATGCACTTGTGGCCGATCAGCGCATGACGCCCGATGATGGTCGGCAGCCCGCCATAGGATGGATCATCGACATGGACGATCGTGCCGTCCTGCACGTTCGATCCTTCGCCGACGACGATCTTGTTGGTGTCGCCGCGCAGGACGCAGGCGTACCAGATGGAGGCGTTGGGTCCGATCTCGACATCGCCGCAAATGACGGCGCCGGGAGCGATGAAGGCGGTTGCGTCGATCTTCGGCTTCTTGTCGCCGATAGCGAAGATAAGGGGCTCGAGCTTCATGTTCTCACGGCGTCAGGCTGGTTCTCGGGATGGGCGCGCTTGAACGGATCGAGCGCAGCGCAGCGTTCGTGGATCGATTTCAATCGCGGCGTGCGCGAAAGATCAACGCCAAAACGCAGCGCGCCGTACATTTGGGGGATGAGGAAACAGTCGGCCGTCGTCGGCTTGTCCCCGACGCAGAACCCGGCGCCATAGCGCTCGACAAGCGCCTCGACCGATTCCATCGCGCCGCCTGGCCAGCGACCCAGCCACGCTTTCATCGCTGCGTCGTCAAAATCGAGCTCCTCCTTCAAATATTTCTGCATACGGAGGTTCATGAAGGGCTGGGCCTCGCAGGCGATCGTCGCGGCGATCGCCCTTGCATGGGCGCGCGCCGCCGCATCAGCGGGCAGGAGCGCGACCTCCGGATAGCGTTCTTCGAGATATTCAATGATCGCGATCGACTGGGTGAGGAGGAAGCCTTCTTCGGTCTCAAGCGCCGGAACGAGGCCTTGCGGGTTCCGATTCAGGAAAGCGGGCGAGCGCTGCTCCCCTTTCAGGAGGTTGACGGGCTCGTAGCTGAATTCGAGGCCCTTGAGCTCCATTGCGATGCGAACGCGATAGGTCGCGCTCGACCGCCAATACCCGAAAAGCTTCATCGCCGCTCCCGCCTGTTAAGATTTTCCTACAATTTAGACCGCATTCTCCGGCGACGCCAAACCGAGCGAGACCATCCATGCAGGCCGCCAAGATCGAAGC
>DNZB01000303.1 GCA_003506635.1 Parvularcula sp. | reverse complement strand
CGCAGCGTACAGCGCGTCGGAATGGGCCTGCCTCTGCTCCTGGTCGGTTTCCTGTACGGTCGACTTCACATCGTCGATGAATCCGATCAGCGACTTGCCGGCTTCGATGACGGCAGGAACGACGCCGCCACCGGCAATCGCCGAGACAATGCTGCGGGCCGCGGAAATGAGCTTGGTGATGTTCATGTCGCCCTCCTCAGTTACCAAGCGCGGCGCGCGCGTCGACCAATGCCGTCGTCGCCGCCGCAATTGCTTCGGTGTAACTGTCGGCGCTGCCGGCGCGCTGGGCGGCGCGCGCGGCGTCGATCGCGTGGCTGACACGGACAAGAGCAGCCTTGACCTTGACCGCCCGGGCGCCGTGCAAGGCACCGGTGTCGACGCCGAGTTCGACGAGGGTTAGCACAAGGTCATAAGACCGCATGGCGACGATCACGGATTGTTCGTCGATTGCCGTCCGCGACAGCGGCGCCGGTGACGTCGCCGGCGGCGCGAGCGTGCCGAGGCAGCCCGACAGCATCAGCATGACGGTGGCGGCGGCAAAGTAACTTCGAAGCGATTTCATTTCGTATCTCCCTTGCTGGTGTCGTTTTCCGCGTCCGGCCGGGCATGGCGCGAGGCGGCCGCGATGGCGTCGAAGGCCTTGCCGGTATTGTCGGCCTTGACCTCGTCGGACTTGTTCGCGGCGAAGTGGAAGGCGAGGATCATGTTGATGAGGCCGGTGACGACAACCGCCTGCAGGACGAACTTGAACAGTTCGACTTTCCACAGAAACGGGCTCGCGTGCGCCATCCCGAGCAGGAACATGGTGAGCGCGAAGACACCGATCGTCACCCATTGCCGCTCGGTAGGCCAGCCAGGCACGAGTGAGCGCAGGAAGTCGGTGAAATGCTTCATGGCCGGATCCCGGTATCGACGAGACCCGACCAGACATTTCCGGGCTGGCAGCCCTCGCTCAGAATGTTTTCGATGCGGCTCACCGCCTCGCGGATCTCGACGTCGCCGTCCCGGTCGAGGTCGAGGCCTTTGTTGACGCGATAGGCCGTCGAGCCGGGCGCGAAGATGACATCGTCGGGCGTCCGGCCGATGCCTTTCGGCCAAAGGATCGCCATGTAGCAATCGGCGAGACTGCGGATCGGGCCGAACGCTTTGACGATGTTCTCGAGGTAGCGGAACACGTAGCGCAGCTGGTCCTCGGCGGTCATCGCGGCGAGCGCCTGGGTCGTGGTGCCGAGCCCCTTCGCCGTCGCATCCATGAACTGGATGAGACCGGTCGCCGAAGAGGCGGGATTACGCGCAGCAGCGCTGAACGTCCGGCCGGTTTCGAACGCGATGCACGCCATCAGCCAGGAAGGGTTGAAGCCGAGCGCGTCGGCGATCCAGCAGACGCGGTCGCGAAATGCCTGGCTGACCCTAGCACCCCATGCGATCGTGCGCGGCATCGCCGGATTGGGTGTCGGCGCCGTATCGCCCGTCCAGCCCATGACAGTGCCGAGCTCGATCCACTTCTGGCGGGCGATAGCGAGGTCAGTCACCGATCAGATCTCCGGGCCTTATGCCGAAGGCGCGCAGAACGGCGAGCGCCAGCAGCAGGACAACGACGGCGGAGATATCGCGGAGCGTGGTGACGATGGCGGATGCCAGGTCAGGCGATCGGCGGTCGTCGTCGATCATTCCTGGCATCCGCCCTGACTGTGCATCGGCACAATCCTCGCTACCTGCCCAGGCACCGAGGATTTCGGCATATCACATCACGCCGGCCGACGCGACGGGTTCATTTGCCTTCGCGGAGCTTGCGCGCCCGCTCGTACATCACCTGGCGCTTGCCTTCGGGAAGGTCGGGGATCAGCAGCAACAGATCGAAGCCTTGCTCGACGTTGGCGATGCGGTGCCTGAGTTCGGCGATCTTCCTGTCGCTCGATCGCCGCTCCTCGATCACTTTCTCGTCAAGGTCGCGAAGGCGCTCATCGCAGCGCTGGCGCTCGACGACCTGTTCGCGTTCCAGATTGGCGACGCGGTCCTTGAGCTCCTTGATGAAATCCACGCTGAATGCCCCCACCGCGGCCTGCACATCGGCCTGTGTCTTAAGGTCGTCGCTCTTTGCGCGGCGCAATACCGCGAGGATCGACGTGATCCCCGTGACCAGGCCGGCGAAGATTCCGCCGATGCCGGTTGCGATGGGGTCGACATTCATCAGAACGTCACTCCCGCGTGCTTGGCGCCGATGATCGCGGCGTTCTTCCATGCCTTCGTCCTGGCGCGCGCCGCTGCCATGACGTCGAGTGCGGCGGCGGCGGTCATGCCTTCGACCTTGGTGTCCGGCACGGCGGCGGCCGTCATCTTGAGACCCCACCATGCGCGCAGCACGTAATGCGCCGGCGCTCCGTCGAAGCTGTCGATCGGCCACTCGGTCGCCGTCTTCGACCATGCGACGAGGCCCGCGGTGGTGCCGTCGTAGGGCAGCGCGCCGTCTTTCAGGATCGCGAAGCCCGAGCCTGAGCCGTGGCCGTAGTAACCGCGCGTGCCGCCGATGAGGCCGAACCGCACGATCAGGTGCTCGCCGATGCGCCGCAGCAGCATCGGCCGTCCTGCCAGTGCCCAGAGATAGGCGGCTTCGATGCCGTAGCCGTGAATCTGGTAGGTGTTGTAGGCGTTGTCGCCATTCGAATCGACGGCGCGGATCGCGGTCGCGGAGCGGCTGTAGGCGTCGGTCGCCGCGTCCATCGCCTCGAGCTGCTTCTGCCATCCCGCCCAAACATCGTCGATCATCTTGTCGGTGCGCGGCTTCGGCCAGAGCAAGGGCCCCGATGCGTGCAAAGCGACGTCGCGCAGCGTCCAGAGCGCGTTGAACTGATTGACCGTGGCGCGCTGATAGGCGAACCGCGGGAGGTAGGAGCCGGCCGCGCGCTTGTAGTTGGCGGCAAGCATGTAGGCGGAAATCGACTGCTGCAGGATCGCCGCGCGCGGGTCGCCGGTCGCCAGCCAGTAGGCGAAGCCGTGGTTGAACAGGTGCGCCTCGTCGCGCTGGTGGCCGTAGCAGGTCCCGGCCGCCGCGCCGATCTCGGCGAGGTACGGATAATCCGCCGGCGCGCACCAGTTGCCTTCGGCCGAATAGTTGTCGACCGAAGCGTCGATGCCTTCGTTGGCGTAGGGCTTGTCGCCGGCAAGCGGCATCTGCGGGTCGCGCAGCATGTCGTGGTTCGTCGACCAGATGACGAGATGCGGCAGCGACAGGCCGTAAAGCATCTGCACGCGCGTCTGCCGGGCGGCTTCGGCGAACACGGCGGCGTTGCCTTCGACCGCGGCGCGGATCATCGCCGCATCGTCGCCGGACACGAAGCCGCGCGAGGTATCATATTCGCCGCCGGATCCAGCAATCGGCGCGGCAAGGCGGCTCGGCGCGCTGCCAGAGGAACGTGCATAGATGCTGTCGGGCTTGTAGCCGAGCTTGTTGAGTGCCGTCGCGTCGGCCTTGAGCGCGGGTTTCGCGGGCCAGCCTTCGAACGCGGCGGCGCTGTACGGAACGACGCGCTTGTCGGCGACGGCCTTGGCGAGCCGTGCCATGTCGGGCTTCGCGCTCGGCAGGTCGCGGCCAAGGCACTTCATGCTTCCCGGCAGCGCGCGCACCGTCGTCGTCGCGCCGTCGACCGCCACGCTGTAGGTCCGCTCGTCTATGACGCCGGGCGACACATATCCAGGATAGCGCACGATGCAGACGTCGAACGCCGATGCGTTGACGGCGTCGCGGATGAGGTACGCTTTGCCTTCGGTGACGGCACCGAGCGCGAAGGCCGGGTAGGCACCCGTCGGCGTCGTGATAGCGCCCAATGCCGAAAGAGAGGCCCCGCGACCGTCGATGGCAATGCCGTCCGGGGGTGGCACGGGATCGACCGGCGGCGGTGGCGGGGCAGGTTGCGGCGCCGGGTCGGGATCCGGGAGAGGATTGGGCGCCGGGTCGGGTGTTGGGTCTGGCTGCGGCGGCGTGTATGCGGCCTTCGCCTTCGGGATCCATGTCGAGCGGTTGCGGTCGACCGGATTGCGCACGTCCATGCAGTTACGGTTGATGGTGACGAGCGCCTTCTCATAGTCGCTGTCGGCCGCGGCGCGCGCGGCGACGATGTCGTCGATTCCGGTCGCGTCCCTGATGAGCCGTTCGACGATGCTGTTGCACGAACGCGCGGCAGAGCTCGCGCTGTCATTGAGCGCCGAGGCGCGGTCGAGGTCTGCGATGACGTCGGCGCGGGCGACGGAGACGACCAGGCATGCAACCGAAGCGACGAAGAGTGGCAGGGGAAGGCGTTTCATCGGGTTGTTCCTCAGATCATGGACAGGATTTCGAGCGTCTGGTTGTGGAAGCGGCTGTAGGCATGCGACCGCCGGATGCGCTGCAATGGACCGAACATCAGCCTGTCGTGGAGACGGGCGCCGGGCTTCGAATTCGCAATGGCGAGGACGCATGCCGACTGGCCGACTTGCCACCAGAGATCGCCAAACAGGCTTTCGATCTCGGTTTCGCTCAGCAGCGAAATATCGATGTCGGCGGTGCGAAGCCTGACGCCGTCGACAGGATTCACGGATCCGTCGCGCTGGATATCGAACCCGCCGAGGTCCTGGACCTCTTCGGTCATGTCGCGGCTGTAGTTCCGAGGACTGAGCCGCGCCGTGCCC
Organism: Parvularcula sp.; assembly: GCA_003506635.1. GTDB lineage: Bacteria > Pseudomonadota > Alphaproteobacteria > Caulobacterales > Parvularculaceae > Amphiplicatus. The sequence goes on along the minus strand of DNZB01000303.1, from coordinate 12,828 downwards.
ATCACCAGGATTGCGGACTGGAACTGTGACGCGCCTTGCGTGATGCTGAGCCGCCAGAACTGATCGGTCCGCGACGCACCGAGCCGGACAAAGCCGTGATACCCGGGCCGCTTGCCGAGACCTGTCGAGGCCCTGAACGGCAGGCTGCCCGTTGAGAATGCTGGACTTACACCCTGGACGTTGGCGAGCGTCGGACCAGACTTGATGTTCCAGGTCGTCGCTTCGTTGGCGTTCGTCGACAAGAGCGCGATCGTGTCGATTTCGCCGGCGACTTCGACGTCGATCGACACCGTTGCGCCCGTGGCGCGCCACTGCGACAAGAGGTTGTGCCGGCCGAGGTTGCGCACCGGGTATCCGGGTATTTCGGACGTCGCCGAAATCGAGAGGAACGGCGCCGGGACAACAATCATCGGCGGCTCGATCGGCGTCGACGTATCGGGCGGTGGACCGGCCGATGCAGCGGTCGTTGCCGACGCGATGTTCGACCATGCCGAAGCTCCGGCCGTGCCAACCGCCCTGACGCGAACATAATAAGTCGTTGACGAACTGAGACCGGTGATCGATTCGGCTACATCGTTGACGGCAAGCGAGATCGTCGAGGCACCGGAAAAGCCGATGTCGGTCGCGTATTGGAGTTCAAACCCGGTCTCGTTTCCGGCGTTGTCCGTCCAGGCACAATTGATCTGTGAACTTGAGATCGACGTCGCCGTCAGCGCCGACGGCGGAGCCGGAGGAAGCTGTGTGACTGCCGGCGTGCTCGCGAGCGAAGCGCTGACCCCGGCGGCGGGATTAACGGCCAAGGCACTGAAAATCGTCGGCGAACTGGCGAGGCTTGCGCTTCGCGCGTCAGCCGGCAGAACCGCCAGGCCGAAATAACCCTCGTCGGTGAGTTCGTTGAGCGAGGTCTCGAGCTGTAGAACCCCGGCGTCCCACTGCGCACCGAGCGATGGGAAGCCGGTCCGCGCGTCGGCGAGTTCCCATGTGATCGACACCTGCGCGCCATGCCGGTTGCCCCATGTTCCGATCGTGTCGCCGGCGGGGTTGTAGGGGGCTCCGATGGGATTCCATCCCGATCCATAGACCGCCTGCAGCTTGTTGTAGAGCGCGAGCTCGGCGGGAAGGTCGGTGTTGTAGTAGAGCTCATACGGCTTGGTGACGTTGACGTTCTGGTCACCGTGATAGGTGACGAGCAACTGGAAGGCGTCGGACCAGCCTTCGGCCGCGATCGCTGCCCTGATTGCCTGTACCTGCGGGCTCGACACGTCGGCGTCGAGCCACTGGTCGTTCATGTCGTCGCCGTTTGGCGCGTTGCTCGTCGTCTCGTTGCGGATCGTGCCGTACTTGGTCCCGCTCGGATTTGAGAAAAAGACCAGGATCGTCCACTTCGAGAGGATCTCGTTGGCGAGCGTGGTGCCGCCGAGCAGGAAACGCAGCGTCCGGTAGGCGAAGGCAACGCCAACGTCTTCGCAGGCGTGCATGCCGATATCAATGATACGGCGCTTCGGCCCGGTACCGAACTTGAAGCCGAGCATCGGCACGCTGGCAAGCGGGACGTTGTTCTTGCGGAAAAGCGGCGTCACCGTCGCATAGACACCGTCGCCATTGCTGTCGGCGGCGAGCGGACTCGCGCCGTTGGCGAGCGCCCAGGCGACGATGGCTTGCCAGTCGCGGACGCCGAACCGCGGCTTCATGGCGATTTCGTAAGTCTTGCCGGCCGCGAGCGTCAGCGTCGATGTCGCGATTTTCGTCGTCGAATTGTAGGTATAGCCCGTGCCGATCGCCCAGGAATCGATGCCGCCGATCGTACCGGCGCCGGCTTCGTCGCGCACGCAGGCACCAAGCCACGGCCCCGTCGACAGGTTGCCGGGAGGAATGCCAGGGGTCTGCTTGTCGCTGAGATCGATGTTGACGGTCACCGTCCGGTCCGGGCCCGGCGGTATCGTCATCCGGCGTTTCAGGTTGACGAAGCCGTTAAATCCGTCGGCGGTGCCGTAATCCGGACCGACGAGGGTCAGCGACGGCGTCAGCGTGTCGGCGTCGGTAAGGATCGTCGCGGAGACCAGCGAGATATCGCCGTCGACATCGTCGGGCTCCAGAATGCACGGCGAGATCCCGGAAGAGACGCTTGGCGGACTGGCGACCGTCGGACTCGTCGCGCCGGCGGGGTTGACAACGCCGGTGACCGATATCGAAGGCGTGTCGGCGATGCTCGCACTCGTCGCCGCAGCGGGGTTGATGGCGTTGCTGGCAAGCGTCAGCGCGATCGCCAGCAGCGAACCCTGGACGTTTCCGGCGCCATGCGTCGAGCCGCAGCTGAACGATCCCGCCGTGACTTCCTTGTAACTGACCTCGATCCGCGTTTCCGAAGATGTACCCGCCCCTCGGGCCGGTTCGCGGAGTTGGGTCTGGCCGGCCGCCGGCGTAAATGCAAACGTGCCGGTGGACGTTACACGGCCGCCGGCGCTGACGAGCACCAGGCTCGGATCCGCGGCGGATCCGACAAGCGACGAGAAATCAACATTCGAAAGCTCGGTCGGCGACTGGGTATCGGCAAGCCCATCAATGATGGCTACGACGAGATTCCACGCGCCGGTCGATGGCGACGTAATGACGAGGTCCTGTGTCGGCGTACCTGTGATGGTGCCGAGCTTGAGACCGAAAATCGCGTGCGTCATGTCGACGGAGGAACCGCCGATATTTCCGGTATCGTCCGACGCGAAGACCTGCATCGAGACTGAGTTGAACGTCGCCGAAAGCGCGCCCTGCGCAGCGCCTGTCGTGTCCGAATTGATCGCGAAGGCGAGCAGCCACTTGCCGCTGTAGCTTGAGTCGAGCGGGATCGAGAGCGTGAACGACGTTCCGCTCGTCAGCGTCTTGACGTCGTCGAAGAGGAAGGTGGCGGACATCGCCGGTTATGCGCCTGCGCCGTCGCTTACGATCACGACGGATTGTTGATTTCGTATTTGCAGGCGCCGATATCGACGGTGCCGGAAATGGCCTGCGAGAACCCGTCGGTGACCTTGAGTATCGCCGAGTTGGTCATGTCGAGCCAGGCTTCGTGCGTTGCCGTCCCGGCCGTCGAGACAGTTACCCCGGTCTTCGCCGCGCGCGTGATCTTGCGGCCGCTGACGTCGCCGTTCGCCAATGTGAAGTCGCCGCTCCCGACCGTGACCTCGGCGAGCTTGAACGTCGCGTTCGCTTCCGTGAAAGTCGTCGGGTTCGCGCTGCAGAGGACAACCTTGGTACAGTTGTTCTTGATGTAGTTGAGTGCCTGGTCGAGAACCGTGGCGTTGATGCTCTTGGCCATGTGCTTCGTGCCTTCTCGTCAAGTATTTGTGTGGCTGCGGGCGGTCATCCGTAGATCTCGACCGCCATGCGATCGGTCGCGCCGTTGATGGCGCTGCCGCGTAGCCGGCCGGTGAAGTTGATCCCCGCGACATCGTCGCGCGCGATGAGGCTTGGCAGCGTCGGGCTGATCGAAAGCGAACCGCCGACGTCGATGTCGTCGTCGATTTCGACGGCGGCATGACGGGCCTTGACCTTGAGCAGCGCGAAACGCTCGTCGAGGATCGCCTGCGCGTCGGCGGGATCGTCGTAGAACGTCTCGAAAGGATCGACCGTATCGACGGGTCGGGCACGGGGATGGAGGCTGCGGACAGCGGGGTCCGTGGCGCGGACAACGACATTGTCGCGCGTGATCTGCCTGATGCGTTGTGGAGTGGCTGTGCTCACCGTCGTCTCCGGCCGTTGCCGGAGAGCGTGCGAGACCCGCCCAGGTCCGCGCGCACCATATCAAAGCCGGTCGGCGCGCGCTAGGCGCGGTGTGTTGTCACGATCCTTCGAACAAGGAAGTTTCCGGAGGGCTCACGGCCAGCCGGCGTCGATATCGACGGCAAGGATTGCCGCTGCGTCGGCCGCGGCCTCGATCGCGGCCTTCAGGCTGCGTGCATGCGCATGCGCGGCTCCCACGAATTCGCCGACCGCGAGGCCCATTGCGATCATCTCGTCGGCGTCATGGGCGACGTCACTGTCGTCGGCCATCGTCCAGTATTGGAGATAGGGAGCGTCCGCCGACTTCGCGATCATCGCCATCTGCACCGCGCCGGCGATGAGATCGCGGCTGCCCGGGTCGGTCTGGACCTCGCCCTTGGGCGTCATGCAGCCGCCGGACTGGATCTCGGCCTTCCTCGCATCGACAAGTGCCCGGCGCTCGGCGCGAATTGCGTCGAGATTGGTGGCGAGCTCGGCGCCGTCCCAGATCAGGTAGTGCGGATCGACACCCTCGGGCACGGGGCCGATCTCGATCCATTCGGCCGGGTCGTAACGGCCTTCATTTGCCGCCACGACCTGCAACTCGCCGGTGCTGACACTCCTGAGGACGATCATGGGGTCTTCTCGGCATAGCAGAAGTTGGTCTGTGCCGCCGGAAACCGGATTCCCGCCGACCTGCGCACAAGCAGGCGTACTTCGTAAGCGCCGTCTGCCGTCAACCCAGACTGTAAAGTCGCGGGAATGCTGATGTCTCCGGGCTCATAAGCGAAGTCAGTGGCGTCGTAGAATGCCGTGGTTCCGGTGCGTTCGGTGTTTGTGGTGAAATCGATCCATGTCGTCGTTCCAGCCGCACGATACTGAAGTTTCGCCTGAAGTGTGCATGTGCCTGTCGTCTCAATGACGCCGTATTGAACAACCGCGCGCGCAGTGATTTTTCCGGAGGCGCTGGCATTGAGGGCGAGTGATGATCCAATCTGCGCATAGGCCGTGTCCGTTGTCAGGATTGAATTGACAAACGAAACCGCTGTTGACCCCGCCGCTGCATCTGATTTCTTGACGAACTCTGTTCGCACCGTCCTGCTCTGAAGGCCATAAGTCCAGACGACCTGCACGAACCCACTGTTGGATCCGATGTCAGTGATATCAACGTTTTTCCCGCTGATGACCGCTGTGCAACCGCTGAATGTCAGCGATCCTATACTAGCTGCCGCCTTCACGTCGTCGGCGCCCAGAAGAACGTCATAGATGATCGACTTGGGCAGTTGTCCGGCCTTGACGCTGCCATCCGCGTTGGCATCGAACTGGATCGATGTCGTCCTCGCGATCGCCGTCAACGGCGTCTCGCCCGGCGCGCCGCGATTGGCGACACCCCAGCGAACCGCATGGATTTTGGTCTGCCCGGTCACAGTCCCGAAATTGCCGTCGCTCGGATAGTGGATCAGCATGATCGGCGCATAGCGCACAGTGCCGAGCTCGAGCGGCGTCGGCGTGTCGGGATTGTCGGCATTGACGAAGGGCGAACCATAGCCGGTGAAGTAGGCCCTGATGACCTGCCGGCCGGCGACAAGCGCGCTGTTCTGTGCCGCGATATAATGGAAGGAACCGGAACCGGATGGGACCTCGGCGCCGGCCGCATTGAGGCAGGAAAGGCCAAGGTAATAGCGCGCGCTCGCACCAATGGCGACACGGTCGATCTCAAACTCGACGAAATGCAACTTGTTGCTGTCGTAAGGAAAATATCGGGTGCAGAGCAGCGAGCGGTTGTCGTTGCCGTTGTTGGCACCGACGAGCAGGTGCTTGCCGCCCGCAGATGAATTGTCGCTGACAAACGCCAGTTCGCCGCTGCCGCCATTGTCGATATCCCAGGCGCGCTGCAGCGCCGCTGTGTCGGCGTAGTTGCTGAAAGGTTCGACGCCCTCGACGTCGCTGCCGAGCGCGGCTTGCTCGACCGTCAGATTGCCGACCGTGGTTCCTGGCGGCGCGCCAACCGTCGCACCTGCCTGCGCCGTCGATTGGTCGAGCCTGAGCAGGACGAGCTCGTCGGTGATGCCGCCAATACTGACGCCGATGAGGACCTGCCTGTTCGCGCCGAAATTCGCTGCGGTCAGCGCCCTCGTGTCGCCGGTTCCCGTCAATGTCACAACAGGGACGGTCGTGAAGACGGCGGTCCCGGCCGGAACGTTCTGCCGTACCGCGGTGAGGGTGATGACCTGTCCGCCGGGACTGGCAACACCGTCGACGAAAGTGAAGCCCTGCGCGGTGGCCGTCAGTCGAACCGACTGGCCGTTGCGGTTCTTGGAAAACGAATAGGTCAGGTCGTAGTTGACGCCGGCGACAGTTGCGCGAAGCGTTGCCGTGGCCTGGTCGACGCCCGGATCGGTGACGGTGTAGAAGCCGGCGGCATTGATCGTGATCCACGCCGTCGCCGGCGAGGCAGCGGCAACCGAAAACGTCGCCGATGAGACAAGGTTCGACGAGCCCTTCCAGACATTGAAAAGGCCGCCGGCAGAAGCGTAGTTGCCGCCGGTGCCATCCGCGGCGGTCGCAACGGTGTGATTGCTGTTCGACAGCCATGCACTCACTCCGGGCTGGGTGTCCGCGCCGGGAGGTCCCGAGCCGGCTGCAGATACCAGGATCCAGAATGTCCCATTGGGCGGCGACACGCCCGCCGTCGGCGTGCTGTTGATGAATTGATACGTCGAGCCGGAGAAAATGACCTGGTCGCCCGCCTCGTACACCACAAGGTCGGAATAGGTGCCGCGCGGGACGTTCCGAGTCTTCGCGTCGGCGATCGCCTTGATCGCAACGTCGATCGCCGCAAGCAGCGTCGCCCGCGCTTCGAACACCGCGTTCCATGTCGTCCGCCATGTCGTCCGCACGATCGGAGTTGCGCCGCCGGTATCGTTCCACGGGGTAGGTCCGAGCCCGGCGAGATAGGTGTTGAGCGCGAGGAATGCGTCGATGAATGCGGTCCGCTGTGCGGTCAGCCCGAGTTGCAGCGCCCGGTCGATGAGCGGCGAATATTCTTCGTTCCAGAGATCGTCGTAGCGGTCGATGACCGCCTGCTTTTCCACCGGCACCAGCCAGTCATCGGCGCCGATCTTGTCGAGCTCGGCGATGATGGCGGAGAGATCGCCGCTGCTCGCCTCGTAGAGTTCCCAGTATGTCGGATCGGGCGGCGCATGGCCGGCCGAAGCTGTGGCATTGACATAGAGATAGCGGGCACCATCGGTGAAGCGGACGATATGACCCTGCCGATAGGTCTCGGCGGCATCATAGTCGCCGCGGTCGATGAGCTCGGCGACGTAATCGATCTCGTTGGTCGCGTGCCGGCGATGGACCGGTGCTGCCGTCGCCTCGATCTTCCACCAAGGCTCGTCGGTCTCCTGCATCGACCAGTCGGTGACATAAGGTTCGACGCCGCCGCCACGAACCAGCGTCAGGACCGGCGAGGAGGCCACCGGCCGCGTCACCGTCAGCATGCCGGTCAACGTCACCAGCAGCTGCGCGTTCGCGGCATTGGCGATGGCTTGCATGAATTCGAACCTGGAACGCTGGCCTTCGGTCCACCACCGGATCCGGCGCGGCACCGCGGCATCGAGCGCGTCGAACGCCGCGACATCGATCTTGCCCGACGGCCAGCCCGAATGATGCTCGGCGATACGGCGTATCAGCGCACCGGCACGGTCGTAGCCGAACTGCGCATCGCAGGTGATGACGCCGCCGTTCTTGGGCGGAGCGCCGAGCCGGATCATGCCTTCGGCAAGACACGTCGCCCATGAGCCTGGCGCCAGCGTCGCGGCGATGAGCGCTTCGTAACTGGCATGGTCGCCGGTCTTTGGCCCGAAACTCGCCCCGTTCTCGTAAAGGGCGTCAATGTCCGTCAGGTTGCCATAGGCCTCGATGATGCCGGTGTTGTTGATCTCGTCGAACAGGAAGACGGGGATATTGGGAGGGTTCGCCGCCCAGGTTCCAAACCCGGCGGGCTTGAGCCTGCCCTTGTGTTCGGCCGCAGCCTCACGTCCGCCCGTGCCGGCGAAGGTTACGGTCAGCAGGTCGCCGTCGCGGGTATCGATCTCGAGGCCGAGTTGCGCGATGCCGCTGTTCGGATCGATGCGTTCCGATGTCACGATGCCATCGAACGACAGTTTCATCGCCGCCCAGTCGGCGGTCGAACCGCGCCAGATCTTCGCCCCGGCGCCGCGCCAGATCAGGCGCTTGGCGACCGCGGACTCGGCGAGCGCCTTCGTCGCGACCGCCATGTCGCCCTGGCCGACGAGTGCGGACCCGTCGAAATCGGGCGTGAAATATTCCTGGGTGAGCGTCGGCCGCGATGCCATCGCCGGTTCCCAGACGACGCCGTTCAATCCCATGAACGACGCCGACGGCGCGGATCCGACATTCACGGTGACGCGCGTTCCGGTTTCCGGGTCGAGCGGCGTCAGTTCGGCGAGCCAGGCGACACTGGGGCGGCGGATCGACATCAGCGGAACTGCTCGGCCAGGCGTTGATTGAAGGGCAGCAGGCCAAGCGAACTGTTACCGCCGCCAACCGCTCCGCGACTGCCGAAAACGCCCTCGCGCAGCGCGTCGGCGATGGCTTTCGGAAGTCCGGCGAGAAGGTTGTTCGTCGTCGACCCGATCGTGTTCTGCTGGTTGAGATACTGGTCGAGCTTTGCCGCACGGTCGCCGGTTTCGAACGGCGACGGCGGCAACTGGCCCGGGTTCGTGGTGTTGCTGCCGGCCGTGTTGATCGCCTTGGCGCGCTCGGCGAGATCCTTGATGTCCGCGAAATCGGCGAAGAAGTCGCCGCGGCTGCCCTTGAGCTCGCGCGCGGCGTCATAGAACGTCTGCAGCGCGTCGACGAGCTTGTTGTCGTCGACCGCCTTGCCGGCGTTGATGTCGGCGCGGAAGCCCTGGAGTGCGGCCTTGGCGTTGTTGAACGTGTCTGCCTTGGAAAGCGGTGACGATCCGCCTGCCGTGATCGAGGTCAGGAACCGGTCGATCGCGTCGGACTGCTGCTGCGCGGCCTGCTCGATCGCATTCTTGCGTTCCAGCCCGTACAGCTTCTCGGCATCGGCGATCTGCTGTGCGGTCGCGCCGCCCTCGAGGAGCGCGTCGATCATCTTTTCGAACTGCTTGTTGAGCTCTTCGACGGCGAAGCCGACCGGATCGGTGAGTTGTTTCAGACGCTTCGGGATCGATTCGATGAGCGCCGCCTTTTCGACGGCCTTTTCCAGATCCTGGCCGGACTGCAGGATCCGCTGCGACGCCGCCGAGATGCCTTTCGCGACGCCTTTCGAAAGCGCGATGCGCAGCGCCGCTTCAACTGCGGCTTCTTCGCTGTCGAACTTCTGGACGCCTGGGCCCTTGGTGCGGCCGGCGCCGGTCGGGTCGACGACAAACTTCTTCTTCCGTGTTCCGATCGACAGCCTGACGTCGCCGATCTGCGCGCCGAGCTGGTCGGTGATCGTCTCCACCGACTTCTGGAACGCATCGCCGAGGCTCGATGCGGCCTGGCGGCGGCTCGCCGAAGTGCCGGTTACGGTTGCATCCTGGAACTGTCCGCCGCTCGTCGACACCGTTGCCGAGGACTTCGGCGTCTTCTTCAAGAGACCGCCCAGTACGCCGCCAAGAAGGCCCGTAACAACCGGCGCCAGCGCCGTTCCAATGGGACCGAGTGCAGAAGAGATTGCCGTAATCGATGCGAGGCCTGAGCCGAGAGCGCCGCCCAGTTGAGATCCGAGCGAAGACGTCTTCGCGCCCAGAAGTTTGGCTGTGCTGCCCGCGATCTGTCCAATCGCGGCGCCCTGCAAGATATCGCCGGCCTTCGACCCGACCTTGCCGAAGACCTTGGTGTTGAAGATCTTGTCCAGACGGTCGCCGATGTTTTGCCCGACGCGGTTGAAGATCTCGACCGGCGACTCGCCCTGTTTCTGCTGCGCGACACCGCTCGGTAGCACGACCTTGGCCGCTTCGGACACGACTGTCGCCGTCTTGCCAGCACCGGATAGCACGGCCCCGACGACATCGCGCGCCGCGCTCTCGATCGCGGCACCGGAGCTCAGGATTGCCTCTTTGGTGTCGTTCTGCGCCGCGATCGACTTTTCCGACGAGTTCAGGATCACGCCGCTGAGATCGGGCTTGTCCGTAGGCAGAGTGCGTGCGCCGGTCGAGAAAATCGTTCCGAGCAGCCCCTGTATTGCGGCGAGAGGATTCGCCGACGCCGACTGCACAATGCTCGACTGACTGCCCTGCCCCGCGATCTGGCCCCTGACATCGCGGCCGATCTGCCGGTCGAGACCGCCGAACAACGCCTCGCCGAGCAGCTGCGCCTGCAACCGGAAGAAGGTCTGCTTGAAGACGTTGAACAGGTCCTTCGCGGATTTGATGCCGCGCCGCTCGATGTTCTCGAAAACCTGTTCGAAACCCTGCTGCAGCGACTGCGGCACCGATTCATAGATCGACGCCAGCCGGTCGGCGCTGACCTTCGCCTCGCTGAGATCGAAGCTCTTGCCGGCCGAACTGACCGCCGCCGCCTCACCTTCGGCAATGATGCGCGCGAACTCGCGCAATGTTTCCGCGCGCTTCTCGTCGCCGGCGATAAGCGCCGCCTGCGCCTGCAACTCGAGCGCCTGCGCAGAACCGAATTCGCGTTGGAACTCGATCTTCGCCTGCAACAGCGCAGCCTCGCGGTCGCGGCCGGCGAGGACCAACTGGTCGATCTTGTATTCCTGCGCACGCTCGTCGTTTGCCTTCGCGATGTCGCGGGCGATGCCTTGCGTGATCTTCGCCTTTTCGGCGTCGACATCGAAGTTGAACACCGACTTGTCGGAAAGCCGCGTGCCCTGGATATCGTCGAGCTTGCGGGCATCGGCAAGCGCGCGCTGGATCCGGTTCGGCTGGTCGTCGTAGCGCCCGGTGATGTCGGCGATCTGGCGTTCAAGGTCGGCGACCTGTTCCAGCGACCGCAGCCGGCGGTCCTCGTCGCGCGTCGCCTCGCGTGACGCCTTTGCGCTCTCCCGGATCGATTCCTTGCGCGCTTTCTCGGCATCGCGCGCGGCATTGAGCGCGCTCTGCGCCTGCGCGACCCGGCTTGTATATTCGGCATTGTCGATCTTGCCGGCCTTCAACTCGCGCAGCGCCTCGCCGCGCACGCGCCCAAGTTCGGCTTCGGCGCGTTGGACCGCGTTCGTGCCGTCGGCGATTGCCTTCGCCTCGGCATTGAGTTCGGCGACGGACTTCTCTTCCGAACCGCCGGCGAAGCCCTTGAAAATCTTGCCGCTGGTCCTGCCGCCCTTGACCGTGCCGCTGCCAATCTCCGCCTTGTCCGCCTCGCGGACCTGCTTCTTGAGCTCGGTGTAAGCAACCGCAGTCGCCAGAACGTTTTCAGCGGTGCCAAACAGCCGTTCGTAGGCGGGCTTGAACCTCGGGCTGTTATTCGCGACGACCTGCAGATCCTTGAGCGCGTCGAGCGTCGTGATCGTGCCCTTGGAAAATTGGTCGGCAATCCGCCTGACCGCTTCCTGATCGCTCTTGCGTGCGAAGTTCGATCCTATGCTCGCCTGATTCTGCAACTGCTTGGCAAAGATCGAACGCTGCCTGACTCCGGCGTCGCGAGCCTCATCCAGTTCTTTGCCGGCCTTGAGCCGGGCATTTTCCCGCAGCGCTTCGTTCTGGCTGAGCAGCGCCTTGGTGCCGAGACCGATGCGGTCGCGAAGCTCATCCTCGCTGACGCCAAGCCTGTCCGCCGCCTTCTGAACTTCGGTCAGCTTCGTCGCGTTGTAGCCAAGCACGCCAGCGGCGGCCGTGAACGCCACGCCCCACGAACCGCCCAGGAAGTTGACAAGGCCTTTTCCGGCGCCGAGCAATGTCTGCTTCGCCTGCGCAAGCTGTCCAATCGGAGCCCGGAACGTTGTGGTGACGGCCTGCGCGCGGGTCTTCGCCGAGGCGAGCAACTGCTCCGATGCGGCGAGTTCGATATTCGTGGCCTCGAGCGCGCGCCGCGTCGTGATGAGCGCGCGGGTCGACTGGTTCAAACCGGCAATGGCGGCGGCGACATCGGGACCGGCGATACGGCCAAAGCCCGCCGCGCGCGAAGCCTGCGACGCCTCGAGCGAGCGCAGCGCCGCGGCGCGCTGGCGTTCGATAAGGACGATGTTTGCCTCAAGCTGGCGCGCCTGGTCGACAAGCGCGGCCTTCGCGGCGTTGGCCGCAGCGACTTCGGCGAGAGCGCTCTCGCGCGCCGCGGCACCGATACCCTGTATCGCCGTGCCGACCGATTTTGCCGCGGCGACATTGGTTTGAAGCTGCTGGGCGAACCCGACGAACGTCCGGCCGGCGAATGCCGCCCCGGCAATGGCGGCGACACGCGCGAGCGTATCGAGATTATTCGCGGCGAGAAGGATGACATTGGCGAGCCGTTCGGTGGCGCCAAGGCCCTGGTCGACCCGGCCGAAGAACACCGTCACCTGTGTCGCTGCGGTTGTGAACGCCGACGACAGCGTTGCCGGCAGCCGGGCGAATTCCTTGTCGATCGTCGCCGCGCTCTTCTCGAGTGCGGCCGTGATGACCTCGGTCGTGAGCTTGCCCTCGCTGCCGAGCTTTTTCAGTTCGCCGATGCTGACCCCGAGGCCATCGGCAATCGCCTTGGCGAGCCGAAGCGTGTTCTCACGGACCGAGCGAAGCTCGTCGCCCTGCAAAGTTCCGGAGCCAAGCCCCTGCGCAAGCTGCTGGATGCCCGCAGCCTGGCTCTCGGAACTACCACCCGACAGCCGCGCCGACTTCGCGATCGTCGCGGTCAGCTTCGCGATGCGGCCCTGCTCTATGCCGTACTCGCGGCCGATGAGCGTCAGCCGCTGGTAGAGCTCGCCGATCGGCTTCAACTGCTGCCGGGCATCGATTGCGATGCGCGCGGTGTCGCGAAGCGCCGAGTTGAGATCGCGCTGGTCTTCGAACAGTGGACGCAACTGGGCGCGGACGTCGGCGTACCCGGTCGCGATGGCGCCGCCCGCGAACACCGCGCCCGCCGATGCGGCATCGGCGAACGCCGAGGCGG
>DNZB01000307.1 GCA_003506635.1 Parvularcula sp. | reverse complement strand
GGCGCTCTAAATTTCACGCCGCCCTGAGCTTCCGCAGCACCAGCGACTTCTTTCCTTGGCCGATGTCCGGATCGAAGGCGGCCTTAAGCCCCGCGCGCTCGACAATGTCGCGGGCGAGCATCGGGGCCTCGCGGCGGAAGACGGTTTTTCCGGCGTCGTCGACGTAAATCACGAAAAATCCCTCCTCCGCGTCCAGCGCATGGCGTAGCAGCGAAGCGTCAAGCCATTGCATCGGCTCGCCGTTTTTGCGCGGCCGGTTCTGGCCATAGACTTCGATGACCGAAACGTCTTCCGCGATCAGCGCGGCGATCGCCGGCCGCAAGAGCTTGCGCTGGATGCGGCAGGCATGGGCGTTCGCGGCTGGGCCGATGACGAATAGCGTCCGCCGCGGCGAAAAGCGCTTCGGCTCGGCGTCCTTGATGGCGGCCCTGATCGAGGAGACGGGCAAGGGATCGTGCGCGGCGAACCAGGCCGCGAGCCCGAAGATGATGCAGACCGCAATGATGAGCAGCGTAAGGCCCATGGCGCCAAAGACTATCCGACCCGTGTTGACGCGGCGTTAACGATTTTTCCCCGGATTCCCGACCATCGCGCCGTCAAAACAGCGGCCGGTCGAGGCCGCGCCGCCAGGCGATCGTGCGCCTGATCCCCTCCGCGAGGCTGACCTTCGGCGCGTAGCCGAGGAGCGCGCGCGCCTTTGAAATATCGGCCCAGGTGCGCTCGACATCGCCCTTCTGCATGCCCTTGAAGACCTTCTTGGCCTCGATCTCCAGCTCCTTTTCGAGAAGCGAGACCAGCGTCATCAGCTCCTCCGGGCGGTCATTGCCGAGATTGAAGACGCGGTGGAAGGCGTCGGCCTCGCCCGGCGGATTGGCGGCCGCGGCGAGCACCCCGTCGACGATGTCGTCGATATAGGTGAAGTCGCGGCCCATCCGGCCTTCGTTGAAGATCTCGATCGGCTCGCCCTTCAGCATCTTCTCGGTGAAGATGAGATAGGCCATGTCGGGCCTTCCCCAAGGTCCGTATACGGTGAAAAAGCGAAGTCCCGTCATCGGCATGGCGTAAAGGCGGGCGTAGGACGACGCCATCGCCTCGTTCGCCTTCTTGGTCGCGCCGTAGAACGAGACGGGCGCGTCGACCCGGTCTTCCTCGGAAAAGGGGACCTTCTTGTTGGCGCCGTAGACGGAGGATGACGAGGCGTAGACGAAATGCGGAACTTTCAAGCGCCGCCCGAGTTCCATCACCGAAAGATGACCCTCGAGATTGGAGCGCGAATAGGCGAACGGGTTTTCGATCGAATAGCGAACGCCCGCCTGCGCGGCGAGGTGGATGAAGAGATCGAACGGCCCTGCCGCGGCGCGGGCGAGGCCGGCATGATCGGCGATGTCGATCTCGTGGAAGCTGAAATTCCGGTGCGGCGCCAGGCGTTCAAGCCGCGCGCGCTTCAGCGGCGGCGGGTAATAGTCGTTGACGTTATCGACGCCGACGACTTCGTCCCCGCGCGTGATCAGGGCCGCGCATGTCGCCGCGCCGATGAAGCCGGCCGCTCCGGTGACAAGTACCCGCATCGCTCGCCCGCTGGCCCCTCAAGACTGGCGGAGGACCTCATCGTAAAGGCCCTCCGGCAATGAGCGGCGTCTATGCAACATCAGGGCCGCGATGGCCAGCATGGCGATCGCAATCGCCGGAAAGACGAGCGAAGGGTCAGCGCCCGTGTTGGTGATCGCGAACGTCGACAGCGATCCTGGAATGGCGAAGGCCGCGTTCAGGAAGGCGCCGGCCGCCATGATCCGCGCGCGACACGCGGCGGGCGCGCGCCGCTGCACGGCGGCCTGCAGGGGCGCGATGTAAACGCCCATCAAGGCCGACGTCGCGACGAAAAGGAACGAGAGCGCGATGCCCGCCGGCGTCGTCAAAAGGGCGCTGGCCTTCAAGGTCTCGCCGGGCGCGGCGGACGCAAAGGGTGAGAAGAAAAAGACCAGAAGGCTGAAGACGCCGGCAAGGCCGACGGAAAAGGTAGAATAGCCAAGCCCCGACCGCCCCTTGGCGAGGCCCGCCGCGACGATCGCGCCGAGCCCGGCGCCGATCGCGAACAGGCCGTTGAGCGCGGTCGCGGTCAAGGAATCGGCGCGCAGCGTGTCGCGCGCATAAAGCGGCGTCAGCACGGTGACGGCGGTCGACAGAAGAAAGAACACCGCGACGCCGAACAAGGGCGGCGCGACCCCGCGCGCATTTTTGACGATCTGCGCCATCCGGCCGATCTGCGCGAACCAGTTGAACGAGATCTTGAGGTCGGGGTCGTTCGCCCCCGCGCGCAGCGTCTTCAGCGCCGCCAGCCAGCCGAGCGTCGAGGCGGCG
This sequence comes from Parvularcula sp., assembly GCA_003506635.1. Lineage (GTDB taxonomy): Bacteria > Pseudomonadota > Alphaproteobacteria > Caulobacterales > Parvularculaceae > Amphiplicatus. Next base: position 1,817 of record DNZB01000307.1, on the reverse strand, counting down.
AGTAGAACGCCCGCGACCTTGACGCCGCCGCCTGGCGTCGGGATCAGCGATCCCCCGACCATGTAGCCGACCAGAATGAAGCTGTAGAGCCCGGCGTTGCAAAGGCCGTTGCCGCGGACAAGCTCGTCAACCGCGAGATATTTCGGCATCGCGCCCGTGCGGACAGGCGAGAAGAACGCCGACTGCGCNNGCCGACGTGCCGATGAAGAGCGCGACAAGCATGAGGCCCGGCGCGGTGAGGAACAGTTCGCGCGTCGTGAAGAGATCCGCGCCCGACCCCGCGGCGAGCGGCGTCAGCCAGGCAATGAGGACTGCGAAAATCCCGGCGAAAAAAACCGACGCCGTCGAATAGCCAAGGCCCGATCGCCCGCGTGCGAGGCCGGCCGCGAACATCGCGCCAAGCCCCGCGCCGACCGCAAAAAGGCCGTTGAGCGCGGTCGCGACAAAGGCGTCGGCGTTGAGCGAATCGCGGGCGTAGAGCGGCGTAATGACGGTGACGGCGGTCGACAGGAAGAAAAACACCGCGACGCCGGTCAGCGGCGGCAGGACGCCGCGCGAGGATCTGACGAAGCGCGCCATCCGGCCGATCTGCGCGAACCAGTTGAGATCGATCCTGAGGTCAGGGTCGTTCGCCGCCGCGCGCAGCGTCTTCAGCGAGGCGAGCCAGCCGATCGTCGAGGCCGAGACGAGCACGACGCCGACAAACGCCTTGCCGTCCTCGCGCACGATCAGCGCGCCGCCGACCATGTAGCCGAGAAGGATGAAGGAATAGAGCCCGGCGTTGCACAATCCGTTGCCGCGGACGAGCTCATCGGTTGCGAGATATTTAGGCATCGCGCTCGTCCTCACCGGCGAGAAAAACGCCGACTGCGCGCCCATGGCGAACAGCATTGCGATGGCGAGAATGCCGGCGCCGCTGACGAAAGCCGCCGCGGCGGTCAGCATCAGTATGATCTCGACGAACTTCGTCCGCCGGAACATCATCGACGTTTCATATTTGTCGGCGAGCTGGCCGGACAGGGGCGAGAACAGCATGATCGCGATGGGGAGGAGCGCGCCGATGAACGGCATCGCGTTGTCCGAATTGCCGAATGCGGGCGCGTCGATGACGCCGTAGGGAACGCCGATCAGCAGCGACTGGCGCAGCACATTGTCCGAAAACGTGCCGAAGGACAGCGCGACCCACATCGGCCAGAAACGGCGCTGCATGAAAAGCGGCGGCGATTGCGTCGTCAAGATCAGCGCGCCCCCTCTGCGGCCCGTTTGCCCGGCTTCGGATCCGGCAGCGGCGGCGCCAGCCATTCCGGCGCCGCGCGGCCGATCAGCTCCAGTGACCGCCGTTCGATCCTTTCTTCAAGCAGGCGCATGAAGGTTTCCTTATCGAGTCCCGGCTCGATCGGATCGAGAAATTCGATCACCGCCTCGCCGGGAGAAAGGCGCCAGTCCTGCTGCGGCCAGAAGCGGCCGAGATTGGTCGCGACGGGCACGGCCGGGCATTGATAGGCGGAATACATGTGAAAGACGCCCTTCTTGTAGCGATAGCGCTCTCCGACCGGGGCGAGATGGCCTTCCGGATAGATGAGGATGCGGCGATTTTCCGCCGCGGCCTTTTTCAGTTCGTCATCAACCAGGCGCGCGCGGGCGTAAGCGCCGCCGCAATTGTCGACGACGATCGCGCCCATCTTCCTGAGGATGCCGCCGAGCAAGGGGAATTTCTCAAGGTGATCGCCGGTGACGAAGGCGAGGTCGTAGAATTGCGAGAACATCACGATGCCGTCGCCCCAGCTCTGATGCTTGGCGGCGATGATGCAGGGGCC
>DNZB01000214.1:2013-3392 GCA_003506635.1 Parvularcula sp. | reverse complement strand
CGCAGCGCAAATCCGACGCCCGCGCCGATCAGCGCAAGCCGCTGAGCGGGCCCGGTGATGCTGGCGGCAGCGCCGTCGAGCCAGATGACGATGCCCGCTCCGGCTGCGGCCCCGAGTAGGCCGCCCAGCAGCGTCCAACGCGGCAATCCGCCGAGCCATCCGTGAACTGTCCCGGCGTCTGGTGCGGCCGAGCCCACGGTGACACGGAAAAGGATGGCGACAATGGTCAGGGCGAAAGCTGCGCCGCCGAGCATGATCGCGCCCGCGAACGCGCCCTCCGGCGTGTTTTCAATCAAGTAGCCGAGCGGCAATCCGGCGACGATGGCGAGCAGGATCCAGCGATTGAGCAGCCTCGCCCAGGGGCTGCGTCCGTCCATCTGCGGCGCGGCGTTGGCCCGCTCTCGCGACGCCTCCGCTTCGGCCAGGCGCCGGCCTTCGGCCAGATAGTTGTCAATGCCCGCCATCACGATCCTCTCTTGGACAAGCGGCCCGCGCTCCCAAGTCTTGATGAGTAGGCGCTTCTTCGCCGTCCGGCGAGAGGTTTAAGGTCTTCGCCAGACGTTTTTATGGGCCTCGGCGGGCGCGTCACTCGGGAGGGTTGGCGGTCCGGCGGGCCGGAAGTTCACACCCGGTGCAAGACGGACAGCCCGACGCATTTTCGCCGGGGCCCGTGGATTCGCTGCGCAAACATCAGCGGCTTACTGCTTGACCGGCGCACGGTCGCGCTCCACATCCCTCTCGCGTCAGGCGGCCGGACGGCTGCGGGGAGCGATCCCTGAGGAAAGTCCGGGCTCCAGGAAGACAGGGCGCCGGGTAACGCCCGGCCAGCGTGAGCTGAGGGATAGCGCCACAGAGATCGAACCGCCCGGCGTGACCTCCGCAAGGAGGCGAAGCCGGGTAAGGGTGAAAAGGTGTGGTAAGAGCGCACCGCTGCGCCGGTAACGGAGCAGGCATGGCAAGCCCCGCCCGGAGCAATGCCGAATAGGGACCGCGCGCCTGTCGCAAGGCGGGCAGGGGCGTCACCCCCCGAGCGGTCCGGGTTGGCAGCTGGAGGCGCGGCGCAAGCCGCGTCCAAGAGGAATGGCCGTCCCTCCGCAAGGAGGACAGAACCCGGCTTACAGGCCGCCTGACGCGTTTTTGCCTTGGCCGCTGGCGAGGTGCGCACTATATTCAATTTGAATATCGCAGGAGCGCGCCATGGCCACAACCAGTTTCACGCTCGGGGAGCATTGGGAAGCGTTTATCAAAGCGCAGGTCGAAAGCGGCCGGTTCGCGACGGCGAGCGAGGTGTTGCGGGAGTCATTGCGGTTGATGGAAAGGCGCGAGGCCAAGATCGCCGCGCTTCGAGCGGCGATTATCGAGGGAGAGGAAAGCGGGCC
>DNZB01000214.1:703-1861 GCA_003506635.1 Parvularcula sp. | reverse complement strand
AGGCGGGGGATCTGGGCTATGCGCTCATCTTGAATCCATATCTCGTTATTAAATCAGCATACGAAAAAAGTGGGCGCGGCGTGCGGGAGGACAAATATCTTGCGCTACTCGCTCGCGCGTCGGAGATTGGTGCGACAGATATGATCGAGACGACCACGCCGAAAAAGAATGATCGCAGTCGAAACCAACGTAGCGATCGCCCGTAAACCGTTGAGAAAAAATGTGGTTCCAGAATTGGCCCGTCCCATCCCCCTTCGTCATCCGCAAAATCGCGGGGCCTTCCGACATCGACGCATTCCATCACGTCAACAACGCCCGCTATNNATCGAGGGAGAGGAAAGCGGGCCGGCTGAGCCTCTCGACCTTGAAGAAATCAAACGCGCCGCGAGAGCCGAACTTGAACGCCGAAAGAACAGCGCTTGACGCGCGTTACAAGACGGCCCGCTGCGCGCGCCGATCTGATCGAGATTTGGCTCCAAACAGCCGAACGCTGGGGCGAAGCCAAAGCAGATGCTTATTTCGCCGCGATAAAGATCGCCGAGCGCACGCTCGCCGATCACCCGTACGCAGGCCTTGATTGCAGTCAAATCAGGAAGGAGTTGCGCCGCTACCCCATCGGCAGCCATTTCCTTTATTACCGCGAAGCCGGAACCGAAATCCTGATTATTCGTGTGCTTCAAAAACGAATGAATGCGGACCAGCATCTTGACGATGACGAAGATTGATAAGTTGCCGAGCCGTCTAGCGGTCTTCACTCGCCGTTTCATCGCCGGCCCGGGCGACATCGACGGGTTCAACCACGTCAACAACGCCCGCTATATCGACTGGGCGAACGAGATCGCGTGGGCGCATTCGGACGCGCTGGGCCTGACGATGGAAGATTACCGACGGCTCGGCGTCGGGTGCGTCGTCTGGCGGCATGAATTCGATTATGTCGCGCCGGTGGTGCTCGGCGACGAGATCGAGGTCGCGACGTGGATCGCGGAGAACGACAACCGCGTTCGCCTCATCCGCGCTTACGAGATGCGCCATGCGGCGACAGGCAGGGTCGTCTTCCGCGGGCGGACGACTTTCGTGTCGATCGACATGAAATCCGGCAGGCCTGCGCGCATGCCGAAGGAATTCATCGAGGCCTACCGGCCGCTGACAAAGGACTGA
>DNZB01000214.1:0-302 GCA_003506635.1 Parvularcula sp. | reverse complement strand
GACGGCGTCATCACCATCAACGCCGACGACGACCTCAAACTGAAGCAGATGCACGAGCTCTTGCAGGGCCACATGCAAAAGCGCGGCATCGGCCCCGGCTCGCTCGACTATCAGAAGGTCGAGAAAGCGGCCGGCCAGTCGGTGCGCCAGGTCGTCAAGCTGAAACAGGGAATCGACAAGGAGCTGGCGAAGACCATCGTCAAGGCGATCAAGGACGAAAAATTCAAGGTGCAGGTCGCCATCCAGGGCGAGGAGCTGCGCGTCACGGGGAAGAAACGCGACGACCTTCAGGAGGTGATCGC
>DNZB01000225.1 GCA_003506635.1 Parvularcula sp. | reverse complement strand
GCGCGCAAGATGGCGGCGGAGTAAGGCATATCATTAATATCGGCTAAATGCCGGATCGACGGAACGCTGTGATGTTTGAGAATCTTGCATTGAAGCCGACTGAGGCGATACCCGCCATTCTCGCGATAGGGGGCTCTGTTGCGTCCGTAATTGCTTTCCTCTGGAATCAGAATCGCGCCGTTAACGAAACAATGATGGCTCGATACGATGCGGTTAGTCGCTCTTATATCGAGTATCAGGCGTTATGCCTTCAATATCCTGATGCAGAGACATCTTGGTATCGATCTGCCGATCCAAGTTCTCAATCTCTGAATGACGAAACCGTCGTACGGTGCAAGATCCTGTTTGACATTTTTACGTCCACCCTAGAGCGCGCCTATTTAACCTACCTGACAGCGCCTGCGAAAATTCGGTCGTCGCAATGGCCGGGATGGGATGCCTTCGCCAAGGTATACGCTCAAAGGGACGATTACCGACATTGGTGGCGAGAAAACGTTTTCGACTTTGAATCCGCGAAATGGCGTGACGGCGTTTCGCAATACGATCTGCGTTTCGAGCGCTACATGAAATTGCTTCTTTCGCAGAAGTCAGGGTAGCAAAATGACAAACGAATGGCCCCTTTGGGAAGTCTTTATCCGCGGCCAGCACGGCCAGTCGCATCGCCACGTCGGCTCGCTCCACGCGCCTGACGCCGAGATGGCGATCAAAAACGCGCGCGACGTCTACACGCGCCGGAATGAAGGCGTGTCGATCTGGGTGGTGAAGGCGGCGGACATCGTCGCCTCGGCGCCGGGCGACAAGGAGGCGCTGTTCGAGCCGTCTAACGCCAAGGTCTATCGCCACCCGACCTTCTACGACATTCCGGACGAAGTGGGGCGCATGTGAACGCGGGTCCGCTTTTTGAACTTGCGCTCAGGATGGGCGACAACGCGCTCATCCTCGGCCAGCGCGTCTCGGCGTGGTGCGGGCATGCGCCGGTGCTCGAAGAAGACATCGCGATGGCGAATGTCGGCCTTGACCTCATCGGGCAAGCGAAACTGTGGCTGACGCTCGCCGGCGAGGTTGAGGGCGCGGGGCGCGACGCCGACGCGCTCGCCTTCTTGCGCGACAGCCGGGATTTCCGCAATGTCCTTCTGGTCGAGCAGCCGAACGGCGATTACGGCCGGACGCTGATGCGCCAGTTTCTGTTCGACGCCTGGCATCTGCCGATTCTGAAGGGGCTGCGCCAGTCGGGGGAAGCGCGCGTCGCTGACATCGCCGGCAAGTGCGCGAAGGAAGCGGCCTATCACCTCGACCGATCGTCAGATCTCGTCATCCGTCTCGGCGACGGCACGGCGGAAAGCCGCGCAAGGATGCAGGCGGCGCTTGATTTCCTCTTTCCCTTCGTCGCCGAGATGACCGCCGCCGACGCGATCGACGACGAAATCGCGGCGGCGGGGCTCGGCCCCCGGCTCGCCGACATCACCAGAGAATTCTCAGATACGGTCGCCGCCGTATCGGCTGCTGCGACGCTGGCGCTTCCCTCCGCGCCAGCGCGCACAGTTGCCGGTCCGTGGCGCGGAAAGGCAGGGCGGCACACGGAGGAATTCGGCCGCCTCCTCGCCGAGATGCAATGGATGCAGCGGGCTTATCCGGGCGTGTCATGGTGAGGGCGCTTGAAGCAAGGCCCGAAGCAGCGGAAATCTGGCGGTGGCTTGATGATGTCCCCGATCCCGAAATTCCGGTTCTGTCCGTCAACGATCTCGGCATCATTCGCGCGGTGGAAGCCGCCGGCGATGAAGTCGTCGTGACGGTGACGCCGACCTATTCTGGGTGTCCGGCGACGGCCGCCATCGCGTTGTCGATCGAGGAAGCGCTGCGCCGCCGCGGGTTGACGCGCGTGCGGGTGAAGTCGCAAATTTCGCCCGCCTGGACGACGGACTGGATTTCGCCAGCCGGCAGGGAAAAGCTCCGCGCCTACGGCATCGCGCCGCCGGAAGGCGCGGCCTGCGCCGGTGCGGCCCTCCGCAACGCGCCAAAGACGTGTCCGCGCTGCGGGTCGGCGCATGTCGAGGAGGTGAGCCGTTTCGGCTCCACCCCTTGCAAGGCGAGCTGGCGCTGCGGCGACTGCCTTGAACCCTTCGATTATTTCAAGCGGTTCTGACGTGGCCCAATTCTACCCGCTGACCGTCACCGACATCCGGCGCGACACGCGCGAGGCTGTCGTCGTCACGCTCGCCCCGCCTGTGGACGCGGCGGAGGCATTCCGCTTCATCCAAGGTCAATACCTGACCTTCCGTCGCTGCTTCGACGGCGAGGATCTGCGACGTTCCTATTCGATCTGCGCCGGCGTCGACGACGGGGTTTTGCGGGTCGGCGTCAAGCGCGTTGACGGGGGGTGGTTCTCGACCTTCATGAATGAAGAGCTGAAGGTCGGCGACACGCTCGACTCGATGGCGCCGATGGGAAATTTTCATGCGCCCCTCGCGCCCGAGCGGACGCGCCGCTATCTCGGCTTCGCGGGCGGATCGGGCATCACGCCGATGATCAGCCTCATCCGCACGATCATGGCGCGCGAGCCGAAATCGTCCTTCACGCTCGTCTACGGAAACCGGTCGACCTCGGCGATCATATTTCGTGAAGAGCTCGAAGACCTCAAGAACCTCCATCTCGGGCGCCTCAACATCGTCCATATTCTCGAAAGCGAAGCCGGGGAGATCGAGTTGTTTTCGGGCCGCCTTGACCGCGAGAAATGCGAAGCGCTGTTTTCACGTTGGATCGACGTGAAGGCCGCCGATCTCGCCTTCATCTGCGGGCCCGAGCCGATGATGCTCGCCGTCGCGGACGCGCTCAAATCTCACGGCTTGCCGGAAACGGCGATCAAATTCGAATTGTTCTCCAGTCCGCGCGCCGGGCGCGCCAAGCCGAAAGCAGGCGGCGCGGCGGGCGCCTATTCGGGCGCGGCGACGGCGACCATCGTTCTTGACGGCGCGGCTCGGGACATCCCGATCGCCGCGGGGCAATCCGTGCTTGACGCCGCGCTCGCCGCCGCGATCGACGCGCCCTACGCCTGCAAGGCCGGCGTCTGCTCGACCTGCCGCGGCAAGCTGGTCGAGGGCGAAGTCGAGATGGAGGCGAATTATGCGCTTGAAGACTATGAGGTCGAACGCGGCTATATCCTCACCTGCCAAAGCCATCCCCGGACGGCGAAGATCATCGTCGATTACGATCAGTAGATGAACGACGACAGCGACATTTTCGACTATCTCGCGCGCGGCGGAAAACTTTCAGCGCCCGGCAACACGCCGCCGCGCTATCGGGCGGAGCTGCTGCGCCTGATGGCGAGCTTTGTCGATTCAGAACTCGCGGGCGCGGCCGGTTTCGCCGACTGCATCAATCTTGGGCCGGGGGTCAAGGAACGCATCGCCGCTGCACGCATCGTGCTTGAAAAACTCGACCACGCTGAGCGCGTCCTGAAGATCATGGGCGACTTCGGCGCGAATGTGACGCGCTATCAGAACCTGCATCCCTGGGCTGCGCGCATCGCGCGTCATGATGATATCGGGCTGAAGCGTCAGGCGGGCGACATGCGCCTTAACGTCTTTCATTACCCGATCGCCGGGTGGACGGACGCCGTCGTTCTTAACGTGCTGATGGGAACCGCGACGGTCATTCAGCTCGGCGACTTTGCGGTGATGTCCTACCAGCCGCTCGCCGAGACGTTTCGCGCGATCTTGCCGCGCGAGCAGCGGCATGCCGAACTTGGACAGGAAGGCCTCAACGCGGCCGGCGCGCGCGGGAGCGCCGCGCAGAAGGAAATCAGCGACAGCGTCGATTACTGGTTCCCGAAAGTCGCCGCGACCTTCGGCGCCGCCGCCTCGCCGCGCACGGAGCTGTTGCGCCGGTTCGGCATCCGCCGCCGCCCCAACGCCGATATGCTCGACGAATGGCGGGGGCGGGTCAGCGCCGCGCTCGGGTCATGCCTTAGGGGCTGGAACGGGCGCGCCTGAGGAGGCGCGCGGGGACATGTGCGGCGGCGGGCGCCGTTGTGACATTGTATCGCTCATGCTAGCGTCTGGCGGATGAGACCCCGGCGAAATTCCATCGCTGTCCCCATGACAAGCCGCGATCCGCGGCCTCTTCTGGCGTTGGCGATCGCGGGACTTTTCATCCTCGCGCAGGCGCTGTTCGCGGCGCACGCTTCTTCGCCCGTTGA
>DNZB01000160.1:675-18577 GCA_003506635.1 Parvularcula sp. | reverse complement strand
CCGCCGCGCCGCATCAACGGGAAAATCGAGCTATGACCAATCGCATGATCCTCACCCTCGACACCGGCGCCGTCGTCATCGAGACGCGGCCCGACAAGGCGCCGGGGCACGTTGCGCGCATCAAGGAGCTCGCCGACGCCGGCTTTTACGACGGGCTGTCGCTCCATCGCGTGATCGACGGCTTCATGGCGCAAATGGGCTGTCCACGGGGCGACGGGACTGGCGGATCGGGCAAGAAGCTCGGCGCTGAATTCAACGACGTATCGCACCAGCGCGGCGTCTGCTCGATGGCGCGCGCCAATGACCCGAATTCCGGCGACAGCCAATTCTTCATCTGCTTTGACGACGCCGCGTTCCTCGACGGCAAATACACGGTCTGGGGCGAAGTCGTCGAAGGCATGGAGAACGTCGACAAGGCCGAACGCGGGGAGCCGCCGCGCAAACCGACGAAGATCGTAAGCTTCCGGTCGGCGGCCTGAAGCTGCGCCCGCGCGCGCAATGGGGTGATATGGATCGAGGGGCGGCGGCACGCGCCTTGGCGGCCAGTCTAAATGGTCCGCGACGGTTGCTGCCCTTGATCGGCTGGGGGCTTCTGGCGCTCGCTTTCTTTCTCGCGCTGCGCGCCGATGAGGCGCGGCGCGAATGGATCCGCGTCGAGGGCGAGATTGTCGGATTCGCCGGGGACGATTCCCGCGCGCCGGTCGTCGAATATGTGACCCCGGAAGACGAAACGCGCCGCAAGACGGGCGACGTCGCGTCCAATCCGCGCGCTGGCAAGGTTGGCGACCGCGTGCCGGTGCTGATCAATCCGGATGACCCGGAAACCGTCCGGCTCGGAACGCCGCTGGAGCTCTGGTTCCTGCCGGGGCTGCTCGGCGCGATGGGCGGCGCCTTCGTTCTCGTCGGGACGCTCTCCGGCGCGGCGACGGGCGGAGGCCGGCTGCCGGGACAGCCTGGCGCGCGGCGCCTGCAGCGGCTTCGCGAAACCGGCGAGCGCGTTATGGCGCGCGTCACCGCCATTGTCCCCGTCCGAGCGGCCGCCGCATCGGGGGGGCCGGCGTACTGGCGGCTTGAGGCGCGGTCGGTCAACCCACCGACGGGCGCGCCGGAGCGTTTTGTCAGCCAGCCGATCAGCGTCGATCCCGCACCGCACATAAAGGTCGGCGATGAGATCGGCGTCTATGTCGATCGCGGCGACCCGAAGATTTACGCCTTCGATTTCTCAATGCTTCCGTTCGGGAGCTGAGCGGCTGTTTTTGCTGCGCTGCGCCGCAACCGCGCGTCATCGACGGCGGCGGCCTCTGCGCTGTATGCTGACGAAAAGCCTCGGGAGGGCGCATCATGGCGAAAGCGGCGGCAGTCGAAATTTCAAATGAAGGGAACGCGACGGTTTTCACAGTGACGCCGGGCGGCGCGCGGCGGGTCTGGTCGTTGATCGGCGGGGGCGCGACTTTCATCCTTGCCGGCCTGATGTGGCGCGAACTGCTTGGCGAGGTCCTCTTCTGGGCGGCTATCGGGACTGGAGTTCTCGTGATGGCGCCGGGCCTGAAAGATCAGCGCCCCGCCTCCCACAGGCGAAAGTCTGTCATTCGCGTCTCGGAAGCGGGGTTCGACGTGAACGGCAAGACGTACGCGCGAAGCGCCGTCAAACGGCTACTCGTTCGCAATCCTTTGAAATCCGATCAGCCGGCGCGCACCATCGTATTCACCGGCCCCTCCGCCGCCGACGTGAATGCGCAGGTCGCGGCGCACGAAGGGTTCGAGCGCGAATGGTCGGCGCTTGCCGACGGAACATATGAAATCGTGCTCGATGCCGATCACAAGGACACGGTGATCGCCGGAAATCTCAGCGCTCAATCCGTGGACCGGCTGTTGCGCAGCCTCTGCGACGTTTCCGGCATGACTTATTCGAGCCGTTGACGCAGGGCGCGCGCGGGCGGACTTTCGCCGGGATTTGTTCGGCGTCGGCCAATTGACGGCCCTGGCGTTATCGAACAGGCTTCGGCCGTCGATGACGCCGGGGCCAACGCATGACGAATTGCCGCCAGATCACGCCGTTCATGCATTGCGCCGATCTTGAAGCGGCGCTTCGCTGGTTTGCGCTGATCGGGTTTCAGCCCCGGTTCCGGCAAGCGAATTACGCCTATGTCGATCGCGAAGGCGTCGGGTTTCGACTGATGCAATCGACGGAAGATGACGGCGCGCCGTTCCCGCCGCATCGTGGCTTTGCGTATTATGTCGATTGCAACGACGTCGACGCGATCGTGCGTGAGACCGCGCCGGGTCTGAAAGCGGCGGGCGTCGAGACGATGGGGCCGGTCAACCAGCATTATGGGCAACGCGAATTCATGATCCGCGCTCCGGACGGAAATGTCTTCGTGTTCGGACAGGGAGTCGCCGCGCCATAGGACAGGCGATGGACTTCCCCCCGGGGGCGAAAGTCGATTAACCCTTGGGGACCTTTCGCCTGTGGGTTCTTTTGTGAGTCTTGCCTGCCTCGCCGCGCTGTTGCTTCAGCCGGGCGCCGATGAGATCGTCGTCTCCGGGGAACGCCGCGTCCAAAACGCCGGGACAGCGCCCTTTAGCGTATCGACGATGTCGGCGGATGACGTGGTGCGGATCAGCGCCGATCATCCGGCTGAGGCGCTCAATCGCGCGGCGGGCGTTCTCATTCACCGCGGCAACGGGCAGGAGCATCTGACCGCGATCCGTTCGCCGGTGCTGACGGGCGGAGCGGGGGCGGGGTCGTTCCTCTTTCTTGAAGACGGCGTGCCGCTCCGCTCGGCGGGCTTTGCGAATGTCAACGAACTATTGGAAGCGCATTCCGAAATCGCAGATCGCATCGAAATTCTTCGCGGCCCTTCGGGCGCCGCTTACGGCGCGAACGCCATTCACGGCGTCGTCAATATCATCTCGCGCGCGCCCGGCGACGATTTCGGCTATTTCCTCGATACGAGCGCCGATACGATCGGCCGCGTGAAGGGGCGCGCCTTCCTGTCGGACGCGCGCGGCGCGCATGGATTTTTCGCCGGGCTTTCGCTGCTCGACGATCCGGGATTTCGCGAAGACAGCGGCGCCGATCAGCAAAAGCTCACCTTGCGGCATGACTGGTCGCAAGGAAGGGTCGCTGTCGCGACCATCGGCGCTTTTTACAACCTCAATCAGGAGACCGCGGGATTTGTCGTCGGGCCTCGCTCATTTCGCGACGAAACGCTGCGGAGGCGCAACGCCAATCCGAATTCGTTCAGAGACGCGAAGGGCGCGCGGCTCCTAAGCCGCATCGACGCGGAACTGGGCGACGGCCTCGTTTTGTCGGTGACGCCCTTCGCGCGCGCCAATGACATGACGTTCCGCCTTCACTTCTTTCCGAGCCAGGCGCTCGAATCGAACGCGCATTGGAGCGTCGGCGCGCAAAGCGCGCTTTATTGGGATAAGGAAGAGGGACTCTCCCTCATCGCCGGATTTGACGCCGAATATACGAAAGGCGACCTGTCGGAAGTACAGGAGATTCCGACGGTCGGAACCTTCACCGAGGGCGTCCATTACGATTACGAGGTCGAGGCGGTTTCGCTCTCCCCTTTTGCGAGCGCGACGGTCGCGATCGCGCCGGGGCTTTCCGCGACCGCCGCGGCGCGTCTCGATCACACGCGCTATGACTATCAGAACCTCGCCGCGGACGGCGCAATCGGCCGGTTCCTGCGGCCGCCGAGCCGGAGCGACGCGTTCACGACCGTCAGCCCGAAATTTTCGCTGAGCTACGACGCCGGCGGCGCGTTCATCTATTCGAGTTACGCGCGCGGCGCGCGTCCCCCGCAGACGACGGACCTTTATCGCCTGCAAATCAATCAGACCGCTGATCCCGCGCGCCCGGAAACGATTGACGCCTTCGAACTCGGGATCAAGGGCGCGCGCGGGGCGCTTCGCTACGAAGCGGCGGGATACTTCATGTGGAAGCGCAATTTCTTCTTCCGCGACGCCGACGGGTTCAATGTCAATGACGGGCGCACGCGCCATGTCGGCGGCGAGGCCGAGATCGGCGCTGATTTGCCCTTCGGCCTTTCGATCGACGCGCAAGCGAGTTACGGCCGCCACACCTATCGTTTCGACAGGCCGGTGTTGAGCGCGCCGCAAGCGACCGAAGCAATTTCGTTCGGCGACGACGTCGATACGGCGCCGCGCTGGATCGCCGGCGCGCGGGCGCGCTGGAGGTCGGGCGACGCACGCTTCGATGCTGAACTCGAATGGGCGCATCTCGGGCGCTATTTCCTCGATGCGGCGAACAGCGCGGCCTATCCCGGGCACGATCTTCTGCATCTGCGCGCGCAGTGGTCGGCGACGAAGCGCCTCGCCGTCACCTTCGCCTTGCGCAACATCCTCGACAGGCTCTACGCAGAGCGCGGCGACTTCGCTTTCGGCGATGAGCGCTATTTCCCCGGCGAGGAACGCACCGCCGCCTTTGGCGTCAGGATTGAGGGATGATCGAAAAAATTCCACCGCCCGAATTCGGCGCCGTCACGGCGCCGGCGCATCCGTCGGAAGCGGCGCGGCGGTTGCTTGCGCTGCGCCGGTCGCTTTCCCCGGACTTGATGCAGGCGCCGGGACCGGATGCGCAGACGCTCGATCAAATTCTTGAAATCGCGGCGCGGGTTCCCGATCACCGAAAGATCGTTCCCTTTCGCTTTCTGGTGTTCGAGGGGGAAGGGCGCGCGCGCGCGGGCGACATGCTCGCAGCCCGCTTCGCCGCGGCGAACCCCGAAGCGCCGCCGAACATGGTCGAGATCGAGCGGCGGCGCTTTCTGCGCGCGCCCGCCGTCGTAGCGGTGATTGCGCGCATCGACCATCAGCACAAGACGCCGGCATGGGAGCAAGAGCTCACCAACGGCGCCGTCTGCCTCAACATGCTGCTCGCCGCATCGGCTTATGGCTTCGCCGGCTGCTGGCTGACGGAATGGTATTCCTATGACGAGGCTTTCGCCGCGGACCTCGGGCTGACGCAGGGCGAGCGCGCGGCCGGGTTTGTTTATCTCGGCTCGGCCCGGGAGCCCCCGCGCGAGCGCCAGCGGCCCGCCCTCGCGGACATCGTGCGCCGATTTTGATCCCGGCTGACGCAAATGTGAACACCTGTTCACATCCGTCCCCGGATGGGGCTAGGTAAAAGCAGGACTTCGACGCTCAATCGCCGCAAAGGGGCTTCCATGCACAAGACTGTCGCTTTCGCCGCCATCGCAACGCTCACGCTCGCCGCGTGCAGCAAGCCGCAAGAGGCGCCCGCGCCCGCCGAACCGGCCGCCTCCGCCGAGGCTGAAGCAGCGCCGGCGCCGGAAGCGGCCGCCGAAGCGCCGTTTGACGTGTCGATGACAGTTCCCGGACTTTACAAGTCTGACGCGGGCCACGCCTACATCACCTTCAGCTATGACCATCAGGGATATTCGCGTCCCTGGCTCCGCTGGCGGTCGTGGACCGGCGATCTCAACTGGAACCCCGCCGCGCCGGAGCAATCGTCGATTACCGCCGTGATCGACGCGGCCTCGATTGATTCCGGCGTCGACAAATTCGATGAGCACCTTAAAAGCGCGGACTTCTTCGATGTCGCGCAATACCCGCAGATCACATTCAAGAGCACCAGCGTAACGATCGACGGGCCAGCCGCGGCGAAGGTCGCGGGCGACCTCACCATCAAAGGCGTCACAAAACCTTTGACGCTTGACGTCAAGATCAACCGCGCCGCGGACGATGATTTCGCCAAGGGTTACAAGCTTGGCTTTTCCGGCAAGGCGGCGATCAAGCGGTCGGATTTCGGCGTTGATAAGTACACGCCCTTCGTCGGCGACGATGTCGCGATCGTCGTCGAGGCGGAATTCGTGATGCCGAAAGAAGCCCCGGCCCCGGCGCAATGACGACAGCGCCCGCCATTTCCCCGGCGCATTCGCGCTACACATCGGTCGCGATCGGCTTGCATTGGCTGATCGCCGTTCTGGCGATCGGTCAGATCGCCGGCGGGTTCTATTTTGAGGGACTGCCGAAGAGCGCGGACGCCGAACGGTTTCAGCTCATTCAGCTTCACAAATCGTTCGGGATAACGATCCTGCTTTTGACCTTCGCCCGGCTCGCCTGGCGGCTTGGGCACAAGCCGCCGCCATTGCCGAAGGCGATGCCCGGCTGGCAGAAGGCGGCCGCGCGCGGCCTTCATATCGGTTTTTATGTTTTGCTTATCGGCGTTCCGCTCGGCGGATGGGCGATCGTATCAGCCTCGCCGCTCGCCGAATCCGTCAAGACCTATCTGTTCGGCGTCGTTCCCTGGCCGCATCTTCCGTTTTTCGACGGCATCGAAGATCGCAAAGGGCTGGCGCACGATATCGCCGAGCTGCATGAGATTGGCGCGAAACTGATGCTGGGGATGATCGTTCTTCATGCGGGCGCGGCGATGAAGCACTGGCTGCTGGACCGCGACGGCGTTCTGGAATCGATGGCGCCTTTCCTGGCGAGGAAATAGCGATGCGGCGCGCGATCGCATCCCTTGCGGCCGCCTTGTCGCTTTCGTCCTGCGGCGAGAACGCGGCCGCGCCGGCCGCGCAAGCGGCCCCGCCGGCCGTTCCGGGCGCCTGGATCGTCGACAAGTCCGCCAGCAAGATCGAATTTTCGGGGACGCAGACCGGCGTTGCGTTCGCCGGCCGGTTTCAAGCATTTGACGCGACCATCGTCTTCGACCCGGATGACCTTGCGGCGGCGACGATCGAAGCCGTTATCGACACAGGATCGGCGAAGACCGGCGACCGCCAGCGCGACGCGGCGCTGCCAGGAGCCGAATGGTTCTCGTCCAAGGCATTCCCGCAAGCGCGCTTCCGTTCCGAGGCGGTGACCGCCGCGGCTGACGGCTATGAAGCGCGGGGGAAACTTACGATCCGCGAAACGGAACGGGACCTGGCCTTGCCCTTTACGCTGAAGATCGAGGGCGGGCGGGCGATCGCGGACGCCGCCGTCACGCTTGACCGCTCGGATTTCGGGGTCGGGCAGGGCGAGGAATTCCTGACCGACAAATGGGTCGGTTACGAGGTCAAGGTGACCATTCACATCGAGGCGGTGCGATAGGACGAGGGGTCCTTGCGCCGCCCCGTTTGGCGCCGCCGGCGCCTGACGCTAAATTGCCGCAGTCTCCGACCACTCCTGCGGTGACGGCCGCCATGACAGCCTTTGAGGGTAAGATGATGCGTTCGTTCTTTTTTGCGGCGGCGGCCGCTTTTTCCGCTTCAACCGCCGGCGCGCAGCCGACGCCTATACCGTTTCGCGCGGCGCAAGCGCCCGAAATGAAAGGCGAGGCGATGACGCCGGCGCCGCGCCGCGTGCCGGGCGATGCGTCGGAGGTCAAGCTGTCCTTCGCGCCAATCGTGGAGCGGGCGGCCCCCGCCGTCGTCAACATCTACACCAGCCGCGTCGTCGAACGCTCGACCGGCGACCCCTTTTTCGACCGCTTCTTCGGCGTCGGGCCGGAAAAGCAGAACTCGCTCGGTTCCGGCGTCATCGTCAGTCGCGACGGCGTCATCGTGACGAACAATCACGTCATCGAAGGGATGACGGAGATTAAGGCGGTCCTCTCCGACAGGCGCGAATTCACGGCGAAGGTCCTGTTGACCGATCCGCAGAGCGATCTCGCCGTCTTGCGCATCGGCGCCGGCGAGCCGCTTCCCTATCTTGAGTTCGCAAATTCCGACGCCGCCGAAG
This sequence comes from Parvularcula sp., assembly GCA_003506635.1. Lineage (GTDB taxonomy): Bacteria > Pseudomonadota > Alphaproteobacteria > Caulobacterales > Parvularculaceae > Amphiplicatus. The sequence goes on along the minus strand of DNZB01000160.1, from coordinate 10,858 downwards.
TCGGCGATATCGTGCTGGCGATCGGCAATCCGTTCGGCGTCGGCCAGACGGTGACGAACGGCATCGTGTCGGCGCTCGCCCGCACCGCCGTTTCGATTTCGGACTATCAGTTCTTCATCCAGACGGACGCGGCGATCAACCCTGGCAATTCCGGCGGCGCGCTCGTTGACACAGAAGGCAGGCTCCTCGGCGTCAACACCGCGATCTATTCGCGTTCGGGCGGCTCGAACGGCATCGGCTTCGCCATCCCGGCGCGGCTCGTTCAGCAGGTTATCGCTTCAGCAACGCGCGGCGGCGGTCTCGCCCGGCCGTGGGTCGGCGCGACGACCGAAACGGTGACAAACGATCTTGCAAAGGTCCTGAAGCTTGACCGTCCGATCGGCGCGATCGTCGGCGACGTTCATCCCCTGGGGCCGCTGGCGAAAGCGGGCGTGCGGCAGGGCGACGTCATCGTCGAAATCGGCGGTCAGCCGGTCTTCGACGCCGAAACGCTGCGTTATCGCGTCGGCGTGCAGAACCCCGGCGAAAAGGCGCCGATCGTCTTTATACGGAACGGGCAGCGCCAGTCGGGCGAAATCGTATTCGCGCTCGCGCCCGACACGCCGGCGAAGGACGAACGCACGCTTTCCGGCCAGCATCCCCTGAACGGCGTCACCATCGCCAATCTCTCGCCGCGCTTTGCAGAGGAGATCGGTCTCAATCCGCTCAATGGCGGCGTCGTCGTCACCGATGTCGCGCAAGGGTCTTACGCCTGGCGCTCGCGGCTCCGGCGCGGCTTCCGCGTCCTCTCGGTCAACCGCGTGCGCGTCGGCTCGGTCGCGGACCTTCAGCGCGAGATCGCAAAGCCCACGGCAGGCTGGGACATCGAAGTTGATCGCGGCGACCGGACGATCGTCTGGCGGGTGGGGAAGTAGGAAATTCGATGGCGGATCTTTTCGCCGCCGCCGGTTTCGATGCTGACGCGCCAAGACCGCTCGCCGACCGGTTGCGGCCAACGTCGCTTTTCGAGGTTGCAGGGCAGGATCATCTCCTCGCGCCCGGCGCGCCGCTGCGCCGGATGCTTGAGCGCAAGCGGTTCACGTCGATCATACTCTGGGGTCCGCCGGGCGTCGGCAAGACGACGATCGCGCGGCTGATCGCAAGGGAATCCGGGCTCGACTTCGAGCAGATTTCGGCGGTGTTCTCGGGCGTCGCCGATCTGCGCAAGGTGTTCGACCAGGCGGCGGAACGGCGGCGGATGGGGAAGGGAACGCTGCTTTTCGTCGATGAAATCCACCGCTTCAACCGCGCCCAGCAGGACGGCTTTCTGCCGCATCTTGAGTCGGGGCTCATCACCCTTGTCGGCGCGACGACGGAAAACCCTTCTTTTGAGCTTAATCCCGCGCTGCTCTCGCGCGCCAAGGTGCTGACCCTCAATCGTCTCGACGCCGCGGCGCTTGAAACGCTGTTGCAGCGCGCCGAGGCGCATGAAAGGCGCGCGCTGCCGCTGACGTCTGAAGCGCGCGCGGCGCTGATCGCGATGGCGGACGGCGACGGCCGCTTTCTAATCAACCTTGCAGAGGATCTCTTTGGCGAGTCTGCATCAGCGCCGATCGGCGTTGGCGCGCTCGCGAGCATCGTGCAGCGCCGTGCGCCGGTTTACGACAAGGGGCAGGAAAGCCACTACAATCTTGCAAGCGCGCTGCAGAAATCGATCCGCGGCTCCGACGTCGATGCGGCGCTTTACTGGGCCGCGCGCATGATCGCCGGCGGCGAGGACCCGCGCTTCGTGCTGCGCCGCCTGATCGTCATCGCGTCAGAAGATGTCGGCAACGCCGACCCGCACGCCTTGCCGCTCGCAATTGCGGCGGCGGAGGCCTTTGAGCGGCTTGGCCAGCCAGAAGGCGAGATCGCGATCGGCCAGCTGGTCGCCTATCTCGGCGCCGCGCCGAAATCGAACCGCGCGCATGTCGCGTTCATGCAAGCGAAGGCGGCCGCGCGTGAGACTGGTTCGCTCGCTCCGCCGGCCCACGCTCTCAACGCGCCGACAGCGTTGATGAAGTCGCTCGGATATTCCAAAGGCTACCAGTATGACCACGACGCGCCTGACGCGTTCGCGGGTCTTGACTATTTTCCGTCGGAGATGGCGCGGCGCCGGTTTTACGAGCCGCGCGAGACCGGGTTCGAGCGCGAGATCCTCAAGCGGCTGGAATACTGGAACGCCCGGCGAAAGCCGCGCGGGGACGCGTGACGGGTTTTCTCGAACCGCGCGGCGCCCGCAGGGCTTCAAGGCGTTGCCGGCGAAATGGCGATTGGGCTAATGCTCTTCCGCTTCATCCTTACAGGTTGTGATGACCTCATTTTATCCTTGGATCGCCGTCGGTGTCGGCGGCGCGCTTGGCGCGATGGCGCGTCACGGCGTCGGCGTCGTCGCGATGCGCGCGCTTGGCCCCAATTTTCCGTGGGGAACCCTTGCGGTGAATGTCGCGGGCGGATTGGCGATGGGTCTCTTCATCGCGTGGATGACGGCGCGCGAGCCGCATAATGCGCTGCTGCGCAGCTTTGTGGCGGTTGGACTGCTCGGCGGGTTCACCACTTTCTCATCTTTCGCGCTCGAAGCGGTGACGCTCTGGCGGGACCGGTCGGCGAATGTCGCCGCGCTCTATGTCCTTGCGTCCGTTGCGCTGTCGATCGGCGCGTTATTAGGCGGAATCGCGGCGGGAAGAAGTTTTTCATGACCGGCGTTCAGACGATCACCGTCGCCGGCAAGGACGACGGATTGCGCCTCGACCGCTGGTTCAAGACCTATTACCCCGCGCTCAATCACGGTGCGCTCGAAAAACTGCTGCGGACGGGACAAGTGCGCGTCAACGGCGCGCGCGCGAAAGCCAACCGTCGGGTCGAGGCGGGCGAGACCATCCGTGTGCCGCCGATCAAGGACGCCGCGCCGGCGCCTGAAAAAGCCGCCGCGCCGCGCAAGGATGACGCCGACTTCATCCGAAAGATCACGCTGTTCGAGGACGCAAGCGTCCTCGCCCTGAACAAGCCGTTCGGCCTCGCCGTGCAGGGCGGAACCAAGACACAGCGTCATATCGACGGCATGCTCGCCGCGCTGGAAAAGGACGGCGAGCGTCCGCGCCTCGTCCATCGTCTCGACGCTGACACCGGCGGGCTCTTGATCCTCGCCAAAACGCGCCGCGCGGCGGCGGCGCTGTCGAAGGCGTTTCAGGGGCGCGGGGTTGAAAAGACCTATTGGGCGATCTGCGCGGGGCGCCCGCCGCATCCTGAAGGCACGATCGATCTTGCGATCGCCAAGAAAATGATCTGGACCGACGACGGCCAGTCGGAACGCATGACGGCGGCGGACGACGAGGAAGCCAAAAAAGCGATCACCGATTACATGACGCTCGACAGCGCGGGGCCTGTGACGTTCCTGGCGCTGAAGCCCGTCACTGGCCGCACCCACCAGCTGCGCGTTCACTGCGCCGCCATGGGCGCGCCGATCGCCGGCGACCGCAAATATGGCGGTCCGAAAGCGCGGATCGAAGGCGCGGGCGACGGGCTTCTTCTCTTTTGCCGGACGATGACGTTTCCGCACCCTGAAACGGGCAGGGCGACGACGCTCACCGCGCCGCTCACCGGCCGCATGAAGGACGCCTTTACGCTCTTCGACTTCGACGCAAACGCCAAGGTCGTCTGGCCGCAATTGCCCTGGAAGAAAAAGAAGTGAGCAGGATCGGCGCTGATCCGCCGGCGCTTCCGAAGCGGTTTTACAATATGGCCGCGCTCGGCGACGGCGGCGCCGTCCTGCTCGACGGCCGGCCCGCGCGTACGCGAGCGCGACGCGCGCTCGCAGCGCCGCCGGCGCTCGCCGCAGCGATCGTCAATGAATGGAATGCGCAAGGGGAAGCGATCGATTTCCTTTCGATGCCGATGACGCGCTTTCAGATGACGGTCCTCGATCGCGCTGCGGCGGACGCCGGCGCCTGGCGGGACGCGACGCTGTCATTCCTGCGCTCCGACCTCTTGTGTTACCGCGCCGCCGCGCCGACGGCGCTCGTCGCGCGCCAGCAGGCCGCGTGGGACCCCTTGTTACGCTGGGCGCAAGAGCAGGGCGTCTCGTTAAGGATCGCCTCGGGGCTGAGTTTTATCGAACAGCCGCGCGCGGCCATCGCTGCGGGCGACGCTTTCCTTCGCGCAGCGCCGGCGCCGCGGCTTCTGGCGATGAAGTCAGCCGCGGAGATTTCAGGCTCCGCCGTCATCGCCTTCGCGCTGGGGCGCGAGGCTTTCGACGCGCTCGCGCTCTTTCAGGCGTCGCGCGTCGACGAGGATTTTCAGGCCGGGAAATGGGGCGAGGACCCTGAAGCGCAAGCGCGCGCGCACCGCCTCAAGACCGATTTTCTGGACGCTGCGCGCTATTCGTCGCTGGCGGGAACAGGCGATTGAGCCATAACTGACTCGCCGCGATTGGCGGCGCGGAAATAGAGCAGCTCCTCGCCGTTCAAGATGCCGTCGTCATTCTTGTCGAGCGCGTCGAAGTCGATCAGCACTTCGCGAAGATAATCCTTCTTGCTGACGGCCGCAGCGCCGCCGGCGAGGAACGCGAATTTTGCGCGCGCCTGACTCTCGTGCTCGGCTCTGGCTGAAGCTTCATCGGCGTGCGCCGCCGGATCGACGAAGCGTCCCCGGCCGGAGCCGCTGACCGTCGCATCCTGCCAGCCGTTCACCAGAAAGATGAACTCGCTCTCCTCCATCTTGCCGTCGCGGTCGAGGTCGGCGACGACGAAGTCAAGCTTCGCCTCCTCATAAGCCTCCTTGCGCGTCAACGCTTCGCTGTCGAATTCGGCCTGCAACGCCTCCAGCGGCGACAGGCCGGCTTCGCTGCCGCGCAGCGGATCGTCAGGCGAATAGATGATGGTCCGGGTTTTCGTTTCGACGACTTCGCCGTCGACGGACCGCGTCAGCGTCACGCCCTGGCGGATCTGCTGGCGCGAATTCAGAAGGTCCGCCATTTCGTCCGGGTTGACCGCCGGTTCGGCAGGGGCGGCGTCGACCGCCGGTTCAGCCGACGTTTCCTGCGCGCGGGCGCTGGCCAATCCGGTCAGGGCAGCGAGAGAAATGGCGAGAAAACGCATGGCTTTTGCCTCGAAATTGCGATGATGAAGAAGATATAGTGTGTGTCCCGGCGCTTGTCTCTAACACCGTTTCTTACCGAAAATTCAGACGGCCATGACCCTGGCGAGGGCGCCGGTCACGGCGCGGTTTCCTTTGACAGCGGCGGCGGGGCGGCGCTGATCGTCGGTCCGAAAACCTCGTGGAACGACTGGCGCAACGCGGCATCGGCGTCGTCAAGGGTCGCCGGCAGGCCGAGGTCGACAAGGCTTGTCACCCCGAATTCCGGCGCGGTGACGCCGCAAGGAACGATGCCGCCGAAATGCGACAGGTCCGATTCGACATTCAGCGCGACGCCGTGAAAGCTGACCCACCGGCGCAGGCGTACGCCGATGGCGGCGATCTTGTCTTCGCGGCGCGGACCGCCGGGCGCTGTCCTGTCGATCCAGACGCCGACGCGATCCTCGCGCCGCTCGCCCCTGACGCTGAATTCCGCGAGCGCGCCGATGATCCAGTCTTCAAGCGCGGCGACAAAGGCCCGAACGTCCTGGCGTCGCGCCGAAAGGTCGAGCATCACATAGGCGACCCGCTGGCCCGGCCCATGATACGTATACTGACCGCCACGCGGCGAGCGGAACACCGGAAAGCGCGGATCGAGGAGGTCGCCGTCCCGGGCGCTGGCGCCGGCGGTGTAAAGCGGGGGATGTTCAAGGAGCCAGACGAGCTCCGGCGCGCCGGACCGGATTTCCCCGGCGAGCCGCTCCATCGTTGCGGCGGCTTCGGGGTAAGGCACATACCCCTTCGAGACCGCCCACCTTGCCGGACGCTCGATTTTGAAGTCGCCGCTTAACGCCGTTCTAACCAAAGCTGTCGATGCTCGCCGGGTTGCGTCTTCTGAAGGCTCCTAGCGCTCATGCAAGGTCTCGAACAGGCTGACGTTGAATTGGCGGTCATCGTCGGCGCAGCGTCGATGCCCCTGTCAAAAGTCATGACCTTGTCGCGCGGGGACATCCTTGCGCTCGGCCGCGATGTTTCGGGCCCGGTCTCCCTTAGCGTGAATGGGCATGAGATCGCCCAGGCGGGCGTCACCCTTATCGGCGACCGGGTCGCCGTCGAACTTCCGCGGGACAGATCGAAATAGGGACTTTCCGGGCTTGAGGAGGCGGGGGGCTTTTGCTATGGCCCCCGCCTGCTTCGAAATCCTCTGAAGCATTCAATGCGGTCGTGGCGGAACTGGTAGACGCGCTAGCTTGAGGTGCTAGTGAGTAACATCGTGGAGGTTCGAGTCCTCTCGACCGCACCAGCTGTCAGGTTGAACTTTGGTCTTGCGCGGGCGTTCCCAGGGAACTTCCCTTCGAGATCGCGCCAATCGCGTCGATGATCGCCGCCAGCTCGTGCGGCTTCGACAGCCGGTGATCGCCGGTCTTGATGAAAGTCACCTCAAGGTCCTCTGTTTCAAGGCGCTCGGCGAAGCTTAGCGCATGACGCCAGGGAACGTCTGGATCGGCCATTCCCTGGACAATCCTGACAGGCGCCTTGATCGCGATCGGGCCGCCAAGGATCAGATGCCTGCGTCCGTCCTCGATCAGCGCACGCGTGATGATTGATGGCTCCGGGGAATAGGGGGAATGTTCGACCAGACGGCCGCGGGTCAAAATCTGGTCGCGTTCAGGGCCGGTCAGCTGATCCCAAAGCAATGCCTCGGTAAAGTCTGGCGCGGGCGCGACGAAGACCGCCCCCGCTACCCGCTCCTTGCGGCGCAGCGCGAGGAGGGCGGCTATCCATCCGCCCATGCTCGACCCGATCAGGATCTGCGGACCTTCGGTCAGGCGGTCAAAGGCGGCGAGCGCGTCGGCCAGCCAGACGGAGATTGTCCCCTCTTCGAAGCGGCCGTCCGATGCGCCATGCCCGGAATAGTCAAAGCGCAGGAAAGCGCGGCCCGTCGCCGCCGCCCAGCCGGAAAGATGCCGGGCCTTCGTTCCGGTCATGTCGGACCTGAAACCGCCGAACCAGACAAGGCCGGGCCCGCGCCCGGCGATCCGCCGGAAGGCGATGCGGCCGCAGGGTCTTTCAAGATGCCCGTGCTCTTCGATTTGGTGGCTCACGAGGACATTGTCCTATAAGCGGCGGCGATGGCGTTCAATAAAACAGTCCTGCAAGTCATCCCCGCGATGGGTGCGGGCGGCGCTGAACGTTCGGCGCTTGAAATGGCGCGCGCGATCGTTGCGGCCGGCGGGCGGGCGCTCATCGCCACATCGGGCGGGCGGATGACAGGCGCAGTCGAGGCGGCGGGCGGGCGTGTCGCGATCATGCCGGTACATACCAAGAATCCGTTCGGCATATTTCGTAACGCAGGCCGGCTTGCGGCGCTGATCCGTGCAGAGAATGTTGATCTTATCCACGCGCGCTCGCGGGCGCCGGCCTGGAGCGCGTTGCTGGCGGCGCGCCGCACGCAGATCCCCTTTGTTACGACCTGGCATGGCGCCTATCGCGCCGGTACGCCCTGGAAACGCTTCTATAATTCGGCGATGGCGCGCGGCGATCTCGTCATCGCCAACTCCGCCTTCACCGCCGAAGCGATTCGCGCCGCCGCTGATCCCGGCCCCCGGCTGACGATTATCCACAGGGGCGCTGATATTGATGAATTCGCCCCTGAGCGGGTGTCGCCGGGCCGCCTTGCGGCGATTGCCGAAAAATGGGCGCTCGGGACGCCCCGGCCTTTCGTGCTTTTGTTGCCGGCGCGCCTCACTGACTGGAAGGGGCATGCGGTCGCCATCGAGGCGGCACGCCTTCTGACAACCGGCGGGCGGTCTGGCGCTGATGGGGAATTGAGGCTAATTTTCGCCGGGGATGCGCAAGGGCGCGACGGGTTCGCCGCCCTTTTGTTGCGTAGGGTTGTGGACGTGGGGCTTGAGCGGATGATCCGTTTCGCCGGTCATTGCGACGACATGCCGGCAGCCTATGCGGCGGCGGACGTGGTGCTGTCACCATCGACGCGGCCCGAAGCGTTCGGGCGTGTTGCGGCGGAAGCCGGCGCCATGGCCCGGGTCGCCATAGCGGCCGACCATGGCGGCGCGCGCGAGACGATCGCCGACCGCGAGACCGGCTTCCTGGTGAAGCCGGGTTCGGCGCAAGCGCTCGCGGACGCCATCGTCCAGGCGATTGACCTCGGCGCCGAGGGCCGCGCCGCAATGGGCGCACGCGCCCGCGCGCGCATTGCCACGGCGTTCTCAACGGCAGCGATGACGGCGGCGACGCTCGCTGCTTATCAGTCCTTGTTCGATGTGCGGGCGCGCGCGTCATGAGCCGGCGCCCCGACAACATTCTCATTATCAAGACGGACGGTCTTGCGGCTTTCGTCGCCGCCGAGCCGCTATTTGAATCGATCCGCGCCGCCCACGCCGGCGCACGCATCAGCCTGTTGACGCAGCAACACTTGCAGCGCGTCGCGCGCGCGTCCCCTTATTTCGATCAGGTCGCGGCGATGCCCGACTTTCGCGATCCCGACGCGCGAAAGGCGTTCGTAAAGCAAATACAAGGGTCGCATTTCGCCGTCATCTACGACCTGGCGGCGAACGAGGAATCAAAGCGGCTCTATGCGGCGCTTGGGCCCTTCCGTCCGAAATGGCGGTCGGTGGCGCCGGCGTCCCGCTCGGCGCGCAGACGCGGCGCGCCGGAGGAAGGTCTGCCGAACACGTCCAAGTTCTCGGCTTCGGTCGGCCTTGATTCGCCGACACGGCTGCCGGACTTTTCCTGGGCGCTGGCGACGCGGAAAGACTCCGCCAACATGCAGCCCTCCTGGTTTGGCATTTCAGGCGTTTACGGCCTGTTGATGCCCGGCATCGACGAGACCCGCCGCTGGCCCGCCGAACGCTATGCCGAGCTTGCCCGGATGATGGCCAAAAAAGGCGTCATGCCCGTCATGGTCGGCCCGAAGGACCTGCATGCTTTCGCTGACGAAGTCGCAAATGGCGCGCCCGAGCTCGTCGATATCACCGGCAAGACGGACCACCTGCAGCTTGTCGCCCTTGCCCAGACGGCGGCGTTTTTCGTCAGCGACGCCGCCGAAGAAGTTCATCTGGCCGTCAGCGTCGGGTGCGCCGGGGTGCTCATTCGCAAGGCCGGGGAGGAGCATCTCTCGCCCAAGGGCCGGAACGTCATCACCCTGACGACCCGGGAGGCGATGGGCGAGGCGACGCCAGAGTTCGTGTGGCGCGCACTCACCAATATGGGCCTAATCCCCCGGGGCTCGGCTAACCCGCGCGCGGCTGTCCGTTGATCTCGGCCGCGCACAGTCTATATAGCGCAAGGCCGCAGCGGCCGGGCGTTAACGCGGCGTTCGCCGCTCCGGCGCCAAGGTCGCGCGCCTTTCCTCAGCCTTTGTCCTGAAGCCTACCAAGGAGATTCTTTTATATCCCGCAGACCCTTCGCCCCCGCCCCGCCCAAAGGAGACGGCCCCCGCATCAATGAAGACATCGCTGTTCCGACGGTTCTGCTGATCGATCATCTCGGCGAGAAGCGGGGCGTCGTGCCGACGTCCCGGGCGATCGAAATGGCCATGGAAGTGGGGCTCGACCTTGTCGAGGTCTCGCCGGGCACCCAGCCGCCGGTCTGCAAGATTCTCGATTTCGGGAAGTTCAAGTACCAGCAGCAAAAGAAGAAGGCCGAGGCGAAGAAGAATCAGAAGGTCGTCGAGATCAAAGAGATCAAGATGCGACCGAACATCGATGACCACGATTACGAGGTCAAAGCCAAGCAGATGCGCAACTTCTTCGCCGAGGGGGACAAAGTGAAGGTGACGCTGCGCTTCCGCGGGCGGGAAATGGCCTATCAGGACCGCGGCATGGTCCTCCTCGAAAAGGTGAAGACCGACTTCGAGGACGTCGCCAAGGTCGAGCAGATGCCCAAGCTCGAAGGCAAGCAGATGATGATGGTGATGGCGCCCCGATAGGAGCGCTGCGCCCTGTCCCTGATGCGCGCGCCCGGGACGCTGCGCGCTACCAGAAGGGGAAAAGCGCCCCGATTGACCGCCTTGCAATTGCGAAGGCTTGCGCGCTGGCGCATTGCTTGCTGACTGGCGGGGAACGCGCCG
>DNZB01000160.1:0-345 GCA_003506635.1 Parvularcula sp. | reverse complement strand
GTTTCTGGTCGCGGCGCCCTGGGCGCCGCTGGCGGTCGCCTTTCTGGTCGGCCTTGCCTGCGGCTTTGTGATCTGGGGCCTCGGCGCCGGCGAAAAAGATCCCGAAAAGGCGGAATCAAGGGAAAGCGGCTCGATCGAGGGCGACGAGCGCAAGGAAATCGTCGTCCTTCGTGCGGAACTTGAAGCGGCGCGCGCGCTCCTTGATGAAGGAGACGGCGAGCAGCAAGAAGTCGGCAGGATATTGTCGGCGCTCGATGAGGCGCTGAAGCGCGCAAACGGTCGGCTGAAGGTCCTGTTGCGATCAGTGAAGCGCTAGATCGTCAGGCGTGATTAAGGAATCACGCC
>DNZB01000346.1:5025-5523 GCA_003506635.1 Parvularcula sp. | reverse complement strand
ACCTGACATGGAAAACCCGAAACTCTCGACCGCCAGCGCGCAACTCATTCCAGTGACGCCGTTCGACCTTGTCGTCTTCGGCGCCGCCGGGGATTTGTCGCTCCGAAAACTCATCCCTTCGCTCTTCCATCGCTGGCGCGACGGACAGATCCCGGCGGACTCGCGCATTATCGGCGCCTCGCGCACCGCGATGGACGATGAGGGCTTCCGCGCGCTCGCCCGAGACAGCTTCGGAAAGTTTCATCCGAAGGAAAAAATAGACGCCGGCGAATGGGCGAAATTCGCGAGTCTCCTCCATTACGCCGAGGTCGACGCCGCCAACGCCAATGGCGCTTGGCCGCGCCTTGCTGAAAAGCTCAGCGGCCGCGAGATGAGGCAGCGCGTTTTCTATCTCGCGCTGCCGCCGGCGCTTTACGGCGACGTCTCTCGCAATATCGACGCCGCGGGCCTTAAATCACCGGGCGCGCGGATTGTTCTCGAAAAGCCGATCGGCAAGGA
>DNZB01000346.1:4261-4696 GCA_003506635.1 Parvularcula sp. | reverse complement strand
GACCATTATCTCGGCAAGGAGACAGTGCAGAACCTCATCGTCCTGCGCTTCATGAACTCGCTGTTCGAGCCGGTGTGGAACGCCAACGCCATCGACCATGTGGAGATCACGGTCGCGGAATCGATCGGCTCCGGCACGCGGGCGAGCTATTACGACACCGCGGGCGCGCTGCGCGATATGGTGCAGAACCATCTGTTGCAGCTTCTTTGCCTTGTCGCGATGGAGCCGCCCCTCGACCTCGACGCCGACACGGTGCGCGACGAGAAAATCAAGGTCTTGCGGGCGCTGCGCCCGATCGCTGCGGCGAGCGTGCGCAACGCGACGGCGCGCGGCCAATATGCGAAGGGCGCGTCCGACGGCGAAGTCGCTGCAAGCTATGCGGAGGAACTGGGGCGGCCAAGCTCGACCGAGACCTATGTCGCGATCAAGGCCCAT
>DNZB01000346.1:493-3918 GCA_003506635.1 Parvularcula sp. | reverse complement strand
ATCATCATCCAGTTCAAGGACGTCGCGCACGCGCTCGTCAGCAACGGCACGGAGAAATTGCCGCCGTCGCGGCTCGTCATCCGCCTCCAGCCGGACGAGGGGATGAGCCTGCTCCTCGTCACCAAGGATCCGGGCCCTGGCGGCATGCGGCTGCGTTATGTGCCGCTGAATCTGAGTTACGCTTCCGCCTTCGAGGCGCGGTATCCTGACGCTTATGAGCGCTTGCTGATGGCGGTCGTGCGCGGCGATCTGGCGCTTTTCATGCGGCGCGACGAAGTCGAAGCCGCGTGGAAATGGTGCGACGCCATCCTCGCCGCATGGGAGGCCGACCAGACCCCGGTCCATTCCTACGCCGCGGGTACGGATGGCCCGGTTCAGGCCGCGGTCCTCCTCGACCGCGACGGCCGCGAGTGGTTCAATGGGGTCTAGCCCGGCCCTGATCGAATTTTCTTCGCCCTCGGCGACGGCGGCGCGGCTCGCCGACCTCATGCAATGCGCGATCGAGCGCGCCATCGCAGCGCAGGGGCTCGCCTCGATCGCGCTCTCCGGCGGGGCGACGCCGTCGCTTCTTTACCGCGCGCTCGCCGCGCGCGGGATCGACTGGCCGAATGTCGCCGCGACGCTCGTCGATGAACGCTTCGTGCCGCCGTCGGCGAGCGGCTCGAACGAGGCGTTCTTGCGTTCAACCTTCTTGCAAGGCGCTGCGGGCCGGTCGCGATTTGTCGGCCTTTGGAGCGAGGCAGGTTCGCTGGAGGGCGCGGCCGCGGAAGCCGATGCGCGGGTGCGCAGTCTCGTGCGGCCTTTTGATGCCGTCGTTCTCGGCATGGGGCTCGACGGGCATACGGCGTCGTGGTTTCCACAGGCCGACGGCCTTAACGCCGCGCTCGCCGCGGACGCGCCGCTCGTCGTGCCGGTGCGCGCGAAGAAGAGCGAAGTCACCGGCGACCATACCGAGCGGCTGACCCTGTCGCTGCGCGCGGTCGCGGACGCGCGGCTCGTCATCTTGCTGCTTGCCGGCGCGGAGAAACGCGCTGCATTCGAGAAGTTTTCGGGCGCAGGTCCGGTTGAAGAGGCGCCCGTGCGCGCGATTCTCGCCGTGCGCCCCGATCTATGGGCCTGCTGGGCCCCGTAAGGAGAAACCGACTTGGCGCTCAATCCCGTCGTCGATCGCGTCACCGACCGTATACGGACAAAAAGTCGGCGCACGCGCGAGGCCTACCTCAGCCAGATGCGCGCCGCGGCGTCTGACGGTCCGCAGCGCGCGGCGCTCGGCTGCGGCAACCTCGCCCACGCCGCCGCGGCGTGCTCGCCGCAAGACAAGAAGCTGATCGCCAAGGGCGGCGGGCCCAATATCGGCATCGTCACCGCCTATAACGACATGCTCTCGGCGCATCAGCCGCTGGGGCCTTATCCTGACATCATCAAGGCGGCGCTCGCCCCCCTCGGCGCGACGGCGCAGATCGCTGGCGGGGTTCCCGCGATGTGCGACGGCGTCACGCAAGGCATGGCGGGAATGGATTTGTCGCTCTTTTCGCGCGACGTCATTGCGATGGCGACGGCCGTGTCGCTGTCGCACAATGTGTTCGATGCGGCGCTGATGCTCGGCGTCTGCGACAAGATCGTGCCCGGGCTCTTCATCGGGGCGGCGCGCTTCGGTCATCTGCCGATCCTTTTCCTGCCCGCCGGACCGATGCCTTCCGGCATTTCGAACGATGAGAAAGCGCGCGTGCGCCAGCTTTTCGCCGAAGGCAAAGTGGGGCGCGCCGAACTCCTCGCCGCCGAAAGCGCGAGCTATCACTCGCCCGGCACCTGCACATTCTACGGCACGGCGAATTCAAATCAGATGCTGATGGAGATCATGGGCCTCCATCTGCCGGGCTCGGCTTTCGTCAACCCCGGCACGCCGTTGCGGCATGCCTTCGTCGTCGAGACCGCGCGGCGCGCGGCGCAGACGACGGCGCTAGGGGCGGAGTACATACCCTTCTGCGCCATCATCGACGAACGCGCGATCGTCAATGCGATCGTCGGTCTTCACGCGACGGGCGGCTCGACAAACCATGCGATCCACCTCGTCGCGATGGCGCGCGCGGCCGGGATCGTCATCGACTGGACTGATTTGAGCGAGCTGTCCGCCGTGACGCCGCTGCTGGCGCGCGTCTATCCGAACGGTTCGGCCGATGTGAACGCCTTCGCGGCGGCGGGCGGAGTCGCTTTCATCATCCGTGAGCTGATCGAGGCGGGCGGCCTTCACGCCGATGTCACGACCGCGATGGGCGAGGGGCTTCACCATTACGCCCAGGCGCCGTCCCTCAAGGGTGAAGCGCTTTCCTGGGCGCCGGCGCGCAGCGGTTCGGGCGATCCCTCGATCCTGCGCCCTGCGCGCGACCCGCACGCGCCGACCGGCGGGCTCGTCCTTCTCGACGGCTCGCTCGGGCGCGCGATCATCAAGGTCTCGGCGGTGAAGCCGGAACGCCGCGTCATCGAAGCACCGGCGATCGTCTTCACCTCGCAAAAGGACGTTCTCGACCGCTTCAAGGCGGGTGAACTCAATCGCGATTTCATCGCCGTCGTGCCGTTCCAGGGCCCGAAGGCGAACGGCATGCCGGAGCTTCACAAGCTGACGCCGCCCCTCGGCGTGCTGCAGGATAAGGGCTTCAAGGTCGCGCTCGTCACCGACGGGCGGATGTCAGGCGCCAGCGGCAAGGTGCCGGCCGCCATTCATCTCTCGCCCGAAGCGCTTGACGGCGGCGCCGTCGCCAGGGTGCGCGACGGCGACGTCATTCGTCTTGATGCGGACAAAGGCGTTCTGGAGGTTCTTGTCGACGACCGCGAATTCGCCGCCCGCGCGCCGCGCGAATTTGACGGCGCCCGCGAACGATGGGGAACGGGCCGCGAGCTTTTCGCCGGCATGCGCGCCGCCGTCACCTCCGCAGAGACGGGCGCGATGACATTCCTTCTGGAAGAGGAGGAGGCATGAGCGAACCTTTGCTCGTCGCCGATATCGGCGGCACCAACGCCCGCTTCGCTCTTGCGACGATCGCCGGCGACGCCGTCAGCGTCGGCGCGATGCACGCCTTTCGCGCCGAGGATTTTGAAACGATCCGCGATGCCGCCGACGCCTTCCTGGAAGCGGTGGCGGCGAAACCGCGTCATGCCTGCTTCGCGGTCGCCGGGCCCATCACCGACGCTGTTGTCGAGTTCACCAACTCGCCATGGGTGCTCGATATCGAGAAGACAAAGCGCCAGATGAAACTTGATCGCCTGCTCGCGATCAACGACTTCGAGGCGCTGGCCACAAGCGTCAAGCAGCTTGCGCCCGACGACTTCCAGGAGATCAAGGCGGGTGCGGGCGACGGCGCCGCGCCGATCCTCGTCATCGGCCCCGGCACCGGTCTTGGCCAGGCGCTGATCGTCCCTTCGCCCGC
>DNZB01000346.1:0-143 GCA_003506635.1 Parvularcula sp. | reverse complement strand
GGGCGCGGGCTCGTCAACATTCATCGCGCGCTTTGCCAGCTCGCCGGAACGCCGCGCGCGTCGCTGCAGGCCGATGAAATCACCCGCGCGGCGCTGACGAAGGAATTCCCGATCGCGGTCAAGGCGGTTGAGATGTTCTGCGC
>DNZB01000028.1:906-3682 GCA_003506635.1 Parvularcula sp. | reverse complement strand
GCCAGCATCGCTGCGGCGGCGCGCCTGCCGCAAACGGAAGCCGCAGGTCGCGGGAGGGCGCCGGCGCCGGCCGGGTGGCGCGCAGCCGCAAGGGGCGTCGCGATGCCCGCTCCCGGGAACGACGCCCGCGCTTCCGTTTGACCCGCAGCGCCTTGCAGCCGGCCTTTGAGACGCGCAAGTCTGCGCTCCTCAGGATGAGATTATTTGAAAAATCCCTCATCTGAGGAGGTCACGATACGGCCTCCTCGGATGGAGCCGAGCCGACGAAGATCGAATTTCCGCCAAACGCCCTATACGATTCTAAGTCGTCCGGCGCGCGAGGGACGAAAGGTCTCGCGTTCATGCGCATGGTCATGCGCATGCTCATCATCGTGCCGCCATGGTTCCTTACCGTCGCAGCAGCCGCCGGTTTCGATCTGAATTGTCGATTCCTTGATGCCGAACCGCTCGGCGAGGCGCGCCTTTACGAGGCTGAGCGTATCATGGCCGGCCGCGCCGGCGCGCAAACGCACATGCAGCGTCGCTTGCGGATGGTCCGGCGTCAGTTGCCATAACTGCACGCTGTGGACGTCTTCGATGTCGCTGCTGACCACGGCAAGCTCACGCGCGACCTCGGCGGAATCTATTCCCTTCGGCGCGCCCTCAAGCAGGATATGGGCGGTTTCGCGCAGCAGCCGATAGGCCGAGAACCCAATCAGCGCAGCGACCAGGATCGACAGCAGCGGGTCGATGCGCGTCCAGCCGCTTGCGGCGATGACGACCGCCGCGACGACCGCCGCCACGGAGCCGAGCAAATCGCCGATCACGTGCAACATCGCGCCGCGCACATTGATGTTTTGCGTCGATGAGCCGTGCAGCAGCCGAAAGGCGATGACATTCGCGACGAGCCCCAGTACGGCGATAATGAGCATCGTGCGCCATTCGACCTCGACGGGGTTGATCGAGCGGCGGATCGCTTCCCACACGATCCAAGTCATTAGCAGAACGAGCGCGATGCCGTTGACGAACGCCGCCAGCACCTGGAACCGGCGATAGCCGAAGTGCAGCTGTCGATCTGCGGGCCGAAGCGAAAGCCATTGCGCGCTTGCCGCGAGGCCGAGCGCGATGGCGTCCGTCATCATGTGAGAGGCGTCAGCGATCAGCGCCAGGGAACCCGACAGCAATCCGCCGACAAACTCGACCACCATGAAGACGGAAATGACGGCGAGCGCCGCGATCAGACGGCGTCCGTCGGCATTCGCGTGGGAATGCCCATATCCGGGCGCATGCGAATGGGCGTTCCCGGCGCCGCCACCATGATCGTGCTGACATTGGGTCATTGGCTCGCCTGAACGCGCGCGAACGCACGGGAGAAACAACGGCGCGATACTTGGTTACATAAACGCGTCCCGCCACTGACGGCAAGCGCGAGGGCTTTCTAGCGCAGAATCTCTGTGGACTGCCAGCAACATCTTCAGCGCCAGTTAACGCTAACGGGCATTAATCGGTGACGTTATATTGTTATAGTCGCTAGCGTCGGCGCGCTCGCGAGGGTAAGGCGTTGCGATCCCGGAAACAGGGAAGGCAGCCCCGCCAGACCGCGGGCGCGAGCCAAGAGGGTGGGCGTGACGTCGATCGCTGATATGGAGCCCGGACTGCTGGCGGCGTTTCTCGCAGCGGCGATCAGCTCCGCGGGCCTTCTCTCGATGGCGGCGCTCGGCGATTGGGGCCGGCGCAACAGCCCTTATTTTTCCGCGTTCGCCATCGGCGTCCTGCTGGTCGCCATCCTTTTTCATCTTGCGCCGGAAGCGCTCAGCTATTCGCGAGACGCGATCAACTGGGTTGTCGCGGGATTCTTCGCGATGGTCGGCGTCGGAATGCTTTTGCGGCTTTTCACCGACAATCAGCGTAATCTGCTCGGCGCCGCGTTCGGCTATGCGTCGATCATCGCATTGGGATTTCACTCCTTCGTCGACGGTCTCATCTATGAGGCGACCTATCACGCGGAGCTCTTCACCGGCACGATCGCAACGCTCGGCCTGTTGCTGCACGAGTTTCCGGAGGGCGTCATCGCTTATTTCCTGGCGCGCGGCGCAGGGCTTGACCGGCCGACGTCGATTTTGTGGGCGTTCGTCGCCGCCTCATTGACGACGGTCGCCGGCGCATATGTCGCGACCTCCTATATCGAGCGCGTCACGACGCTGCCTATCGGCCCCTTGCTCGGCCTCGCCGCCGGCGGGCTGCTTTACATTTTGATCTTCCACCTCGCGCCGCACGCCTCCGGCACGCCGAAGAAGCGCGGCTATCTGATGGCGAGCGTCGGCGTCGCGGTCGCGCTCGCCGCGCTCGTGCTGCATAGTTTCGAGGGCTGAAGAGGCTACTTCGCCCGGCAGCCCGCGATGCCCGCAGCAGGGATGACAGTTTTCCAGCCGTCGGCCTTTTCAATGCTGAGAAGGCCGCGCTCAAGATAGGATCCGCCCTCGAAGCCGAGGCCGAAACGGACCCGGACGCTGACCGTCAGCCCGTCGCCGGTGAATTTCTGAATTTCATAGACGCCAAAGCCTGCCCCGCCGTCCGCTTCGGCGAGCGCAAGCTGGCGCAGCTTTCCATCAACGACGATCTCGGCCCCCTTTTCCGAGACCGCGCGAAAGACCGGGATCGGCCGCTCGATGTCGAGAGTCCAGAGGATCATACCGCACCCGCCCTTCGGCAGCGCGGCGTCGGGCAGCGCGCCGGCGGTCGCGCTCGGTCCCGGCGAGGCTGGCGCCCCCTTGGTGACGCGCGCTTCCTTTGGCCC
>DNZB01000028.1:0-590 GCA_003506635.1 Parvularcula sp. | reverse complement strand
GCGCGGCGCGACGCTCATGAGCTAAGCCCCTTCAAAATCCCGGCAGCTTCATAGGAGAGCCGGTCGCCCTTGTTTTCAAACCCGAAGACTTGCAGCGCCTCGCTGACATCCGGCCGGCGCGGTTCGGCGGCGATGCGAAGCGCATAAGTGAAGTCGGGCCGCACCGTCAGACCGATCGACGCCTTGCCGTCGGCGCTCGCGCCGTCGAGCGTCGCGGTCAACGCGCCCGCCTCGCAGGCGATTGCGCCCGCAAGCGGGAACGGCTCGGCCGACCAGCGCCGGGTCAACGCCTCGAAGGCGCTCGTCGAAAGCGTCGCCGTTTCCGCGACGCAACCCTTCCTTGAAAGCTTCAGCCGGTCGGCCTTCAGGCGGACGTGCCCCTGATATCGGACGCCGAAAAACGTATACTGACGAATTGCGCCGAGATTGAATTCAGCGTTGACGTTGCGAAACTCGGCGCCGCCGGGCGACATCGACACCCGCCCGCGCCCCAATAGCGCGCCGCCGGCGCTCGACGCTTCGATCTCGACCCTGCCCGCCAGAAGCGGCAGGGCGGCCAGCCGGTAATCGACATCGCCGATCAGGACCCC
>DNZB01000327.1:558-3313 GCA_003506635.1 Parvularcula sp. | reverse complement strand
AGCGAAATCAAAGGCTTCATACTGCCGACGAGCGGGGCCTCTTTCAACGCTGTTTCACATTCCGCCTAATTTTCCCCAGAATCGGCGCTTAGTTGGCGGCATCAGGTTCAATCGCCGTTAAGGGGGGTGGTATGATTGCGCGAGAGGGTTGATTCGCGCGACACCGCGCGCCCGGTCCTTCCGCCCCTGGATTTGCCGCAAGGACGCGCGGACCGTTGAAGGAGACGCCAGATGTCGACAGCCAAAGCCGCCGCCTTCGATGACGAGATCGATGAGCTGGAGGATTTCGACGACGAGGAGGGGGAGGACGAGCGCGGGCTTTCCGGCCTTGTCGTCTTGCTTATGGGCATTGTCATGCTCGGCGCGCTCGCCTCGGTCGTATGGATCGCGTACCAGTACGGCGTTCGAACGGGTGAGGGGCGGGGCGGCGGCGCGCCTTATGTCACCGCTGATCCTGAGCCCTTGAAGATCGAGAATTCGGTCGCGGACGCAGCGGGCGCGACCGACCGCGAGATCTATGACGCCGTGACGGGGCAAGAGACGCCGCCGGTCGAGACGATCGCGGCGGGCCCTGAAGAGCCGGTTGATCGCAATCCCGCCGATCCGATCGGCGCGGTCGTCGCGCAGGACAATGCGGGCCTTGCCGATGATGCGGTCGCCGACCGCATCGCCGAACTCGCCAGGGCCGATGAAGCCGCGAAGGCCGAGACGGCGCCGCCCGCCGCCAGGACCGAGCCCAAGCCGGCGACGTCGCCGACGCCCGCCAATGTGACGAAGGCCGACACGGCGCCCGCTACCGCCGCGGGCGCGCTGTCGGGCAGCCATCTTGTGCAGGTCGGCGCCTTCCGCAGCCAGGGCGAGGCCGACGGCCAATGGGCGAAGTTGCAAGGAAAGCTCGGCGCGTTCCTTGACGGCAAGAGCAAGGACGTGGAGGTCGCCGACCTCGGGTCAAAGGGCACCTTTTTCCGCCTGCGTATCGGACCGTTCGCCTCGGCCGATGACGCCAAGACCTATTGCGCGGGCCTTAAAGAGCGCGGGACCGACTGCCTCATCAAGGCGAAGTAGGCGGCGCGAATTCATCCCCGATTCCGCTCGCGGATGAGCGGACGGGGGCGCCGCCGCCGCCGGCGCCGATCATTGGGGAACTTCGCAGGTGCCTTCAGCGCTTATTCTCGACTGCGAAAACGCGCGGCTGTCGCCGGACGAGCGCGCGCTGTTTCGCGACGCCGACCCTTGGGGCTTCATCCTTTTCGCGCGGCATTGTCCGTCTGCGGAGGGTGTGCGCGCGCTTTGCGCCGAACTCCGCGAATGCGTCGGCCGGGATGCGCCGGTCTTCATCGACCAGGAGGGCGGACGCGTCGCGCGCATGAAAGCGCCCGCGTTCCCGCCGCATCCGCCGATGGCGGTCTTCGGCGCGCTCTGGCGCGAGGATCCCGAACTGGCGAAAGCGGCGGCGCGACTTAACGCGCGGCTGATCGGTCGGCTCGTCTCCGATCTCGGCGTCGATGTCGACTGCGTCCCGATGCTCGACGTGCGCCAGCCTGACGCTGACAAGGCGGTGATCGGCGACCGCGCGCTCGCCGAGGAAGCCGGCATCGTCGCGGCGCTTGGGCGCGCGGTGATGGAGGGCCTGATCGAGGGCGGCGCGCTTGCGGTCATCAAGCACATGCCGGGGCACGGGCGCGCCACCGTGGACAGCCACCACCATTTGCCGCGCGTGTCGGCTTCGCGCGAGGCGCTTCGCGCCGTCGATTTCGCGCCGTTCCGCGCGCTGAAGGACGCGGCGATCGGCATGACCGCGCATGTCGTCTATGAAGCCTTCGATCCGCAGCGCTGCGGGACGATGTCGCCGGTCATCGTCAGGGACGTCATCCGCGGCGAAATCGGTTTTGACGGACTGCTCGTTTCCGACGATCTCAAGATGAAGGCGCTCGGGGGGCCTGTCGGGGCGCGTGTTGCGGATTGTCTTGCGGCTGGCGTCGACATCGCCTGCTGCTGCAATTTCTCGTTTGCGGAGAAGGTCGAGGCGGTCGGCGCCGCGCGGGCGCTCGAAGGCGAGGCGCTTGCCCGTGCGGAGGCGGCGCTGGCGCGTCGGCCGTCGTCCGTCTTGCGCGCCGACACAAGGCCCGACTATGAGCGGCTTGCGGCGATGATCGCCCCGGCGATGTCGGCGTGAACAGCGCGCGGGAAGCGCCGCCGGGATAGTGGTGATGACAGAGACGGCGACCATAGATCGGCAACAGGAGAGCGAGGGGTTCGATGCGCCGGTGCGCGCCGCGCCCGACATCGACGCGCTCATCCTCAATCTTGACGGCTATGCCGGGCCGCTCGACGTGCTCCTCGATCTTGCGCGCACGCAGCGCGTCGACATCCGCAAGATCTCGATGATCCGCCTCGTCGATCAATATCTCGACTTCATCGCCGCGGCGCGCGCGCGCAGCCTTGAACTCGCCGCCGACTATCTCGTGATGGCGTCGTGGCTGACTTACCTCAAATCGAAGCTTTTGATCCCGGCGCCCGCCGGCGACGGCGGCGAGCCGACCGCGGATGAAATGGCCGCGCGCCTCGCCTTCCAGCTTCAACGCCTTGAAGCGATGCGCAAGTCGGCGGAGAGCCTTCTCGGCCTGCCGCAGTTCGGCGTCGATTTTTTCGCGCGCGGCGCGCCGGAGGGCGTGCGCGTCCTCAAATCGCCGCTCTGGCAGGCGGAGCTTTTTGAATTGCTTCAGGCCTATGCGCGCCAGCGCGTCGCCGCCGT
>DNZB01000327.1:0-223 GCA_003506635.1 Parvularcula sp. | reverse complement strand
CTCGGCTCGATCCCCGAATGGACGCCGCTCGCCGCGCTCGCGCCCTTGCGCGAGATTGACGCGCCCGCCGCCTCCGTCGCCGCGAGCGCCTTTAACGCCGCGCTTGAATTCGCCAAGAACGGCGCGATGGAGATACGCCAGACCGCGCATTTCGAACCGATCTATGTGCGCCGGCGGGAGCGCGCGAATGAAGACAAAGGAGCGCGCGATGGCGCCGAATGAC
>DNZB01000161.1 GCA_003506635.1 Parvularcula sp. | reverse complement strand
GCGAGAAAGAAGCGGCGCTCTTCGCCCTTCAGCTTGTGCGGCGGCACGATGCGCAGCGAGGCGATCTTCGGCTTTATCCCGCCGGTAACTTCGGCCTCAATCACCGGCGCGCGAAACCAGTCGAAGAGAAGCTTTGCAAAGCGGTCATAGCCGCGCGGCAGCGAAGTCGTAAAGGCGACGAACATCCTCTCGACTGGCGCGGCGCCGGCTTCGATGTCGCGCTGCATTGCGGCTTCCAGTTCCGGCACTGCGTGCGCGTAGAGCGACTTCTGCCGCAGTTCGACCATCGCCTGCACGGTCGGAGCGACGCGATGGCGGCGCGCCTCTGCGAGGAGCGAGGCGTAATAGCCTTCCGATTGGTAAGCATAGCTGCGCGCAAGGTTGATGATGTTGGGTCGCCGTCCGGTAAAAAGGTTAGGCGTCGTCAGATAGTCCCGGATGCGCATCACCTTGTGCGGCGTTTCGTGCTGCGCGAGATCGCCCGTATATTCGACGAGAATAAGCCAGTCGCTCACGACTTGCTCCTGAACGCTGCACTTCTGAGCATCATGGGGCGCTCCTGCCGCCCGCAAACTCGCGGTCAAAGACGCCTTTCAAGCCGGATCGCGTCTTCGCCGTCTTGATAGTAGCCGGGGGACCTCCCGAGAAAGGTGAATCCCGAGCGGTCATATAGGCTGAGCGCCAGAGCGTTGGAAGCGCGAACTTCAAGCCGCAACCGATCCGCGCCCCGCCGGCGCGCGATGCGAATCGCCGCCTTGATGAGGGCGGTCGCGACGCCCTGCCCACGCGCCGCCGGATCGACCGCGATCGAATAAAGCCTTGCGACGGTGGAGCCTTTTCGAAAAAGAATAGCGGCATACCCGGCGGCGGCGGCGCTGGCGACAGCGACGACAACGCTGGCGGTCCTGCCGGCGATCAGGCGCTTCAAGGTCGTTCGGGAAAAGCGGTCCGCCGAAAACGAACGGGACTCGATCGCCTCGATCGCCGTCAGATCGCCTGATCTTGCGGCGCGCACGGCGACGCGGTTCGCTGCTGCTGGCATCAGCCCAGCATCGGGCCGCATCGGCCTAGATGGCAAGGGCGTCTTGAACGGCGGCGCGCAACACCGGCAGCACGTCCGTTTCGAACCATGAATTTTTCTTCAACCAGGCGTTGTTCCGCCACGAAGGGTGCGGCGCCGGGAAAAAGCGGGGCGCGAAATCTCTCCATCGCCGAACCGTTTCCAAAACGCCCGCGCTCGCCTTGTCGCCGAGATGCCAAGCTTGCGCATAGCTTCCAAGCACCACCGCCGTTCGAATTGCAGGCAGCTGAGCGAGCAACCTTGCGCGCCATTGCGGCGCGCACTCTTTGCGGGGCGGCAAGTCTCCCCCCTTCACGTCCTGACCTGGAAAGCAGAAACCCATCGGCACGATCGCAACCTTCGTCACATCGTAGAACGCCGCTTCGTCGAGTCCCAGCCACTCGCGAAGCCGAACGCCTGAAGGATCCGAGAACGGGCGCCCGCTGGCGTGAACGCGCGCGCCCGGCGCTTGCCCGAAAATCGCAAGCCGCGCTGACGGATGCGCCTGAAAAACCGGACGCGGCTCGTGCGGCAGCGGCTTGCCGAGCGGCGCATCCCGGCACAAGCGACAAGCGCCAATCACTGCAATCAGGCGAGGGTCGAGCGCGGCCGCCGGCTTCATTCCTGGCTCAAATGCGCAAGGCCGGCTGCGTTTTCCTCCCAGTTTCGGCCGTCGAACGCGCGGATCTCGATCGATCGGAATTGCGCCCGGTCCATGCAGTTCAAGTTCAAAGAATAGCCGTCCGGATTGGAGCGCGGCACGTAGAATGACTTGACGCCGCAGGTCCTGCAAAAGAGATGTTTTGCGACGCCGGTATTGAATGCGTAGGTTTGAAGCGCCGCCGGATTCGTCAGTAGCCGAAATCGCGATCCGGGAACGATAAGGTGCAAAAACCCGGACATCGAACAGATTGAGCAATTGCAGGATTCGACGACGACGTCTTCGCCAGTTTCGGCCTCCCACCGGACAGCGCCGCAATGACACCCGCCGCTTTTCCAGCTTCGCGTCACTTCAGTCTTCCGATCGGAACGTAGCGCGCCTCAAAAATGAAGGGCTGCGGCTCAGCGGACGGTGTCAACCTGATGCGCCAGCCCTCGCCGAGCGAAGCGCCGACGTCGATGGCGCGCTCAACGTCGAGCGCGTAATCCTTATGTGGCGATGTCCAGTCTTTTACTTCGGCGAGCGCGCGCGTCTTGGCGCTGCGCCAGTCCGGCGCGACCATGAACAAATTGCGATGCAATTCTTCAAATTGCGCAGGGTCATAACCGCCGAGATTGAGGTGCCAGAGACGTTGCGCCTGGTCCTGATCGGCTGCCTCATTGAAAATCTCGATACGAAAGCCGTCGGCCCAATCCAGCGGCCCCCAAGCGTCAAGGTGAAGGCTTTCGGGCGTTCCCCACCATTGAGCCTTCAGCGCCTCGTAGCAATCCTCAATGCGCTCTCCGGCCACAAAACGGGTGTCGTGGAGCTCTACATGGCACCCCGCGACTTCGCCGCCGACGATGACTGCGAAAAGCTTCACCATCGCCGGGGTCCCTTGACGAAGCCGTTCCGGACCCCGGTCATAAACGTCGCCATCGCGTCGTGGTCGGAAGCGTTCGGCGCTGCGTCCCGCAGGCCGCAACCCCCCGCTGCGCCGCATACGTCCAACTTGCCCGGACAAACGGATCGCGGCGCTTCGTCGCCGAAGACGCCCGGGAAAAGGGCGTAAGCGCGACCAATCCCAGGGCGCTTTGCGCGCTCTGCCTGATGCGCGACAATCCGATCGGCATTTCCATGCGGCCTGTCCGCCCCTCGCCGAAAGTTCAGTCCCAAGCCGGCCGGCGCACTATCGCGATGGTTAAAATGAATGCAACCCCTGCGCGGATAGGTCCTTGTCGCCGGCGGAGTTGCGATCGTCGTGCCCGCCCCTATTGTGCCGCCCGAATAGAAATGGATGTCGATTCATGACCGACTCGCTCGCCGCGCCGCGCGCTGACCTCAAGCCGAACACGCTCGCCTATGAAACGACGCCGCTCGTCAAGGCGACAGGCTTTCGGGAATATGATGCGCGCTGGATCTTCGGGCCGGAAATCAATCTCCT
>DNZB01000026.1 GCA_003506635.1 Parvularcula sp. | reverse complement strand
TCATGCGCGAGGGTCCCATCGGCCCGTCGCCCCCGGCCTCGACGCGGTTGCCCTTGCCCTCGGCGACGGCTTTGAGGTCCGCGCCTGCGCAGAAATTGCCGCCCGCGCCGGTCAGGATCGCGGCGGCAAGGTCATTGTCGGAATCAAAAGCGCGAAAGGCGGCCGCGAGCGCCGCCGCCGTCGCGCGATCAACCGCGTTTCGCCGCTCGGGCCGGTTGATGGTGACGACGAAAATGGGGCCGTCGATTTCCGTAAGGATCGGGGGTGCGTGGGTCATGCGGGAAAGACTGCGCCGCGCGCCGTTAACCGTCAAAAGAAAAAGCCGCCCGTTTCGGGGCGGCTTTTCCAGCAGAAGTCCGGTGCAAGGGACGTCAGGCTTTCTTTCGCATGCTTCGTGCCAGCGCAAGGCCGCCAAAGCCCGCGAGCATCAATATTCCCGCGCCGGGCAGAGGCGCCGAGAGCGCTTCAAGGTCGAAGGAACGCAAGGTGAGTTTCGCGCGCGATAGCGCGCCAAGATTGATGAAAATCGTCCGGTCCGTCAGCGCAAGGTCTGACAGCGCGCTCATCCGGTATGCAACGCCGTTGATGGTGACCGACTGCGCCGCGCCGCGCTTGCCGGCGAAGCCTTCGTTGAAAGAGAGATTGCTGAGGCTGAAGCCTTCCTCAAGCGTGATCGCAAGCATAGTGTCGCCGGCCCCGGCGCGCGACCGGTCGGAGCGAAGGCAAGGATTTCCGCGCGCTTCGAGGCAATGGCTAAGCGCCAGGTCAAGGGTTTGGCCGCGCGACAGCGTTTCTGCGGTCTCCGGCTCGATCACCGTGATGCGCGCGCCGCGCACCGCGCCGCCGCCTTGCGCGAGAATGTCGCTGAGCTTGATGGTGCGCGCCTCGGCGGAGCCGGCGAAAGCCGCGACTGCGGCGAGGATTAACGCAATAGTCCGCATCCTGACGGCTCCAGTTAACAGGCGGCGACGCGCGCGCGCCCCTTCTGCGCCAATTCAAGGCCGAAAGGTTAGGTTAGGGTTAACCGCGGGCCATGAGACCGGAATAATTTGCGCCGTCGCATTAACGATTCGCGCCGGCGGCGGCGGCGCGCGCATCCGGGCCCGAGGGCGCGAGGGCAATCATCGCGGACTTGCGCCCCTTTGGCCGCAAACAGCCGGCGCGGATCGCCCGATCAGCCGTTCTGGCGCGCCTGCGATCGCCGAATCAGGGTGATAAGTAAGACGCCCGAAATCCTCGCCCGGGCCCGGGACGCCGCCATGACCACTATCGCCGATCCGCTGACGCTTCCCTGCGGCGTCCGTCTTAGGAACCGGATCGTCAAGGCGGCGATGACCGAAGGGCTCGCCGACGCGCAAAACCGCGCGACGGCGCGGCACGCGACGCTCTATTCTCGCTGGGCGAAGGGCGGGGCGGGCCTGCTCATCACCGGCAATATCCTGATCGACCGGCGCTATCTCGAACGCCCGGGCAATGTCGCGATCGAGGGCGTGCAAAGCCCGGAGGCGATGAAGGCGCTTGAGGCCTATGCCGGCGCGGCGACCGCGAACGGCGCCGAGATCATGGTGCAGCTTTCGCACGCGGGGCGGCAAACGCCCGTATATGTGACGAAGACGCCGGTCGCGCCTTCCGCCGTCGCGGTCGATCTGCCGGGCGGGCAGTTCGGGCGCCCGCGCGCGCTTTCCGCCGATGAAATCGAGGATGTGATCGCGCGCTTCGTGCATGCGGCCTCGGTGGCCAAGGCGGCGGGGTTTTCCGGCGTTCAGGTCCACGCCGCGCATGGCTATCTTATCTCGGAATTCCTCAATCCGCGTGTCAATCAGCGTACGGATGAATGGGGCGGCGGACTTGAGAACCGCGCGCGGCTCTTGCTGAAGACCGTGTCAGCGGTGCGCAAGAAGGTCGGCTCCGGCTTTCCGGTGTCGGTGAAGCTCAATTCGTCCGACTTCCAGAAGGGCGGGTTTTCCTTCGACGATTGCCTGACCGTGATCGGCTGGCTGAACGAGGAAGGCGTCGATTTTCTCGAAATCTCGGGCGGCTCTTACGAACAGCCGCGGATGATGGACATCGACGGGATGGAAGCCCCGGTCGAGGAGAGAAAGCGCGAATCGACGAAGCGGCGCGAGGCCTATTTCCTCCAGTTCTCGGAGGAGGCGGCCCGCGTCGCGAAAATGCCGCTGATGGTGACAGGAGGGTTCAGGAGCCGCGCCGCGATGGACGAGGCGCTCGGCATGGGCGCCGCCGATCTCATCGGCGTGGCTCGGCCCTTGTGCGTCGATCCCGATCTGCCGCGGAAACTTCTCTCCGGCGAACTCGCTAGCGCTCCGCTGTATGAGAAATCGCTGAAGATCGGCGACGGTTTCTGGGGGCCCGCCTCGTCCAACAAGACGATCAGGGCGATCAACGGCTTCGCCGCGATGGCGTTCTACTACAAGAATCTCTGTCGCCTCGCCGACGGGCTCGAGGCGCGCGAGAAAATGGCGCTCCTCCCGGCGTTTCTCAGCCGCCAGATGACGGAGGCGAAAGCGGGAAGGGCGCTCGTGCGCGGATGAAGGGTCGATGAACAAGGCAGTGTTCGACCTCGTCGGCAATCTCGATACGCTGCTGGCGGTGACGCTTGGCGCCGTGCTTGCGACATTGGGCGCGCTCTTCGCCGAACTGATCGAGGACCGGATGGACCGGAAGCGGCGCGAGCGCGACACGGCGCGCTTCTTCGGCGAGATCTTGTCGACCATGGGCCGCACGATCGACATGGCGGCGGCCTCTCAGAAGATCGGCGATCCCTGGGGCTTCGTCACCCAGCGCATGTTCAAGATGGCGCAGCGCGAGGCGCAGGTTTACGAACGCAATCGCGAGCGGCTCTTTGACATCAGCGACGTCGCATTGCGCGCGCGCATCCACACGCATTTCCTGACCGAGATGTTTCCGCTGGAAGCGATCATCGACAATAGCGCGTCGATCGATGCAATCCGCGAAAGGCTCGCCGAAGAAGAGGGCCTCGCGCCGGAAAAACGCGCGCAGCTGGAAGCGCGCGTCGTGACCGACATCGCCGTGCGCCAGCGCGCGCTCGATCTTCTCATCGCCGAGCGCGCCGGCACCGGCGACATCTGCGCCGACCTTGAAAAGGTCGCCAAGGTGAAATTCGCCGGGGTCTTCCCAGGATCAGGCCCCGCGCCCGACCCGCAATGGCCGCCAGTCCCGCGCGGGGAGGGCGCGCCGCCGAATTAGAGCCGCGAGGATTTCACGCGGTTCGCCGCATCCGGACGATCGCGGCGTCGGACGGCGTCCAGGATATTGACGGCATTTTGGGAGGGGGGGTATCCCTTGCCTCCTGGCCTTCGAGGGAATTTGGTGCGATGGCGAGGAATGCGTTCAACGCAATTATTTCGGCGTTCGCGTTCACGGTCGCGGCGCTCGGCCTTGGTTACGCACAGACTGCAGCTCCGCAGGGCGGCAGCGTACCGATCGCAAATCGGCATGGTGTTGAGTACGGCCCCGTATTCGAGAACAACGCGAAGATCGGATATGCAATGCTCGTATATAACGCCGGGCGACTCGTTCATGCGGAAAATTGGGGTTTGTTCGACGCGCCCCTGGGCGTGATCCAGGCTGCCGGAAAGATTTCAAGGGCGCCGGTTGGCGAAAAGGAGAGCCAAAACGCGTCCGGCGGTCCGGTGATCACGCTCGTGGCGCAGGATGCGACGAACCGCTATTATAACGCGACTTATTCGAACGGCGATTACGTTTTCTATTCCGTCAACAAGACCACTGGCCAAGTCACAATTATCCGCACAGGGAACAACAGCGTACCCGAAGAAGGGTGCAACTGTTAGGAAGACGCGCGGTATTACGGCTTGGGAAGCTTCATTCGCACGTCGTCGCCTGCTCAGCCGGCATCGTAGCCGCCAGGTCGTCGGTCATGACCGTTCGCAAATTCGGCCCACGGTCGTGTCGGCGCGCCCAATTCGATTGAGGCCGGCGAAGGAGAATTGATTTCGACGCTCAAAAACGCGCAGGCGACCGGTTGCGCTTAGCGCTGATGATAGCGGCGTCAAGCATCTCAAGGAAGCGCGAGCGATCTTTCTTCGAAAACGGCCGCGCGCCGCCGCCGGCCGTCGGGTCGCCGGAGCCGCGTATATCAGCCATGATGGCGCGCATGGCGATCGCGCCACCGATCGTATCCGGCGTAACCGGCTTGCCGTTCGGCGAGATGACGGCCGCGCCGGCTTTGAGGCAGCGTTCGGCGAGAAGGATATCGCCGGTGACGACGACGGCGCGGGCGTCCGCTGCGGCGGCGATGAAATCATCGGCGGCGTCGAAGGCGCCGGAGACGATTTCGCGCGCGATCAGGGCGTGCTCGGGGATGCGCACCCCGCCATTGGTGACGACGCTGACCGGAACGCCGTGGCGCAGCGCGACCTTGTAGATTTCCTCCTTCACC
>DNZB01000025.1:285-6526 GCA_003506635.1 Parvularcula sp. | reverse complement strand
AGCGTGTCGCCGATGTCGTGGAGGAGCGCGCAGACGACGTATTCCTCGTCGCGCCCGTCGCGATAAGCGCGCGTCGCCGTTTGCAAGGAATGCGTCAGGCGATCGACCGGGAAGCCGCCGTAATCGCCCTCAAGGAGGCGCAGATGGTCGAGCACCCGTTTGCCGCCGGCTGACGCAAAGGGGCCGAAATGCGCGGCGATTTTCATCCAGTCTTCTTGCGTGCCCTCGGTCATCGCCCGGAATTTCGCGCGATCGTCGACACGCTCGCTGTCATCGGCCATGGAGGTCTCCCGCTTTCCGGGAAAGACTACCGCCCGCGCCGCGCCGCCAGCAAGGCGCGCGATCAGCGCCCGCCGCGGCTTGCAAGGATCGGCAAGGACGGCGCGCCCTCGCAGGCGAGCGAATCATAGCTTTGGGGGTCGCTGAGAAGCCGTTCGGCGACGACGCCGGCGAGCACCGCATTCCCGCGCGGCGTCAGATGGCGATGGCCTTTCTCCCAATAGAGCTTTTCGTCGGGGCCGGCCGCCGCCTCGAATGCGGCGAGCGGCGAGATATAGTTCGGCCGCGCCGCAAGGTCCGGCGGCAGCAGGCGAAAGCTTGACCGGAAGCGGGTTCGCGATTGCGCGCTTGGCACATCGACGACGAAGAACGCCGCGCCGGCGCGATGCGCGGCGGCCTCCGCGCGCGCCAAAATGGCGAGGTCCAGCGGACCGGCCGCCCGTTCCTCCGCCGCGCCGCCGGTCGTCTTGCGGCTGAACACATGGCCCGCCATCGCGCGGCGAACGAAGCGCGATGCGCGCTCGCGTACGATCGTGAACAGGTGGCTGTGACCGGCGAGGAAGCGGAAAAGGAAATTATCCTCAACCGCGCGGCGCGCGCCCATCGCCGGGAGGTAGGATTGGCCCGTGTCGACAAGGTCGCCGTCCTTCAGCGCATAAAGATTGGCGCGCAACGTGTCGTCAGGGTCCGTGTGGTGCCATTCAAACAGAACGACGTCCGGCGCGTAACGCAGGCCGTTCTTCTCAAGTGTCTTCAACATCTCCGCCGTCCCGAAGCCGGAGACCGAGAAATTCAGAACCTCGACCGGGCATTTCGCCTGACGCAGCGCGCGCTCGATCCGCGTCGTCGCGATGTCCGCGTAGGACGCTTCATACCCCAGCAGGTAACTGTCGCCGAAGACGGCGACGCGGCGGACGCCCGGCGGCTTGCCGACGGCGAAGTCGCGATCGGCGCGCAGGCCGTTCGCGTTGATCTCGATCGTGCTTTTCATCTCCGGCGTG
Source organism: Parvularcula sp. (assembly GCA_003506635.1). Lineage (GTDB taxonomy): Bacteria > Pseudomonadota > Alphaproteobacteria > Caulobacterales > Parvularculaceae > Amphiplicatus. The sequence goes on along the minus strand of DNZB01000025.1, from coordinate 5,246 downwards.
CGCTGCTCGTAAACGGCGCCCGGCCGGTTCATCCGTACGCCCCACGGCGCCGCGGCGATATCGCGCGGAACGAAGGACTGCGGCGCGAAGGCGCGCACGAAGACCTCGGCGAACAAGATCGCGTAAGCCGTCAGACCGAGCCCCATCATCCATTGTCTGCGCGTTGGCGTCAGCATGTCAGAAATCGAAATAGATGAAGTCCTGCTGGCCCTCCGCCGACAGGAACGCAACGCAGCACAAAAGTCCCAGAACGGCGCTGTAGCGGGCGAGCAAGGGAAGCGCTCCCGCCGTTCTCCCTTCGGCGACGAGGCCCTGGAGCGCCTGGGCGAAGAAGCGGTTGGCGATATTCGCGACGATAAGCGGCGCCGTCAGGGAGAGGACAAGGGCGCCTTCAGGAAGCGCCGACAAGCCGCGGATCGCCTCGCTGGTGAAGGCGGAATGAAGCGCGGCAAGAGCGTCCGGCACGGTCGCGGCCCTGAAGACTGTCCAGCCGATGAGCGTCAGAACCGACATCAGTCCCCAGGCGATGACGTGCACGATGATGGCGCCCGAACCCTTCGCGCGATCGATCAGGGCATCGATGGAAAATGCGCGATAGACGGCGAGGATGGCGCCGTGGAACGCGCCCCACACGATGAAGGTCCACGCCGCGCCGTGCCAGAGGCCGCCGAGCAGCATCGTCAGGATGAGATTGCGATAGGTCGCCAGCTTGCCGCCGCGATTGCCGCCGAGCGGCACGTAGAGATAATCGCGCAGCCAGCTCGAAAGCGAGATGTGCCAGCGTCGCCAGAACTCCGACGGCGTGCGGGAAAAGTACGGCAGATCGAAATTCACCATCAGCTCGAAGCCGAGCATGCGCGCAAGGCCGCGCGCCATGTCGGAATAGCCGGAAAAATCGCAATAGATCTGCGCCGCAAAGCCAAGAACGCCGAGCAGCATCAATGCCGGGGCGGTCTCCGCCGGGGCGGCGAACGCGGCGTTGACGATCGGCGCCAGATTGTCGGCGATGACCGTCTTCTTGTAGAGGCCCCACAGGAAGAGCATCGCGCCCTCGCCCGCGCGCCCGGCGCTCCAGCGGCGCGGGCGCTCGAACTGCGGCAGCAGCGCCCTCGCGCGTTCAATCGGGCCGGCGACAAGCTGCGGGAAAAACGTCACATAGGCGGCGAAGTCGACGAGGCGGCGCGAGGCGTGCATTTGTCCGCGCCAGACATCGATCGTGTAGGAAAGCGTCTGGAAGGTATAGAACGAAATGCCGATCGGCAGCACGATCTCCATCATCGGCGCATTGACCGTGAGGCCGGCGCGTTCCGCCGCCTCGATGAAACTCTCGGTGAAGAAGCCGAAATATTTGAAGACCCCGAGCAGTCCGAGATTGGCGACGAGCGAAGCCGTCAGCCAGTGCTGGCGCCGGTCGCCGCGCGCATGCTCGATGATGAAGGCGACAAGCGCGCCGGCGCCCGCAATAGCGCCGGTCAGGAGAAGCCAGCGCCAGCTGTCGGCGAAGGTCGGCAGCGTCGCGGCGAGGCTGACGATCCCGAGATAGGCGCCCGCCTTGCGCAGGTCGCCGCCGCGAATCCGTTCGCCCGAGGCGCCGAGCGCGGCGACGAAATCAACCGCCGTCGAGGCCGCGATCAGAATCAGGAACCGCTCGTCCCACCATCCATAGAAGAACAGCGAACCGGCGAGCACCAGCATGTTCTGCGCGCGAAGGCGCGCGCCCAATCGCCAGTAGGCGGCGAAAAACACCGCGAAAAAAAGGAAAAAGACCGTCGAATTGAACAGCATGGGCGCCGCGCCGGCCGGCCCGTTGCGCCGGCTCTCCGGTCTAGCGGGCGCGGCGTTAACATTTGATGGAAAGAATTGTTAAGGATGGCGCCAGAACGCTGGCTCAAGGAGGCGTGCTGGCCCCATGCTCGGCAGGATCGGCGCAACCATCGCCGGGACCGTCTTGATGATTTACGGCGTCATCGCCGGCCTTTCGCCGCTGCCTGCGGGCGCGCCGCTGGTCATTCTCGGCCTTCTGATGATCGCTGGCGCCAATCCGGCGGCGCGGCCCGTTATCGTTCGGATGCGGCGCCGATGGAAATGGTTCAACAGGCTCGTCCGCATTGTCGGCAAGCGCGCGCCGCGCCACATTGCAAAGGTCGCGCACGCGACGGAACCGCATCCGCACGAAGTTAAAAACGGCGCCGGCGAGGCCTGACCTCAATGCTTGGCGGCTGTCCCTTCGAACACGACGCGCCCCGCGGCGAACCGGCCCTTATCGCCGAGCGCCCGCATCAACGCACGATCGACGCCCGCGGCGAACGGCGCGCGGTCGGGGATCAGGCGTCCGACAAATCCGTTGAACCACTGCGCCTCGAACGCGGCGCAGGCCGCTTCGACCGCGGCGAACTCCGTCTCGTCGATCTTGTGTTCGTCAGGGGTGATGTAGGGCTTGTCGTCGCCATAGATGAAGCGGCGCATCGCCGGATAAAGCGCCTTTTCGACCAGCCAGCTCTCGCGGAGGTTCTTTTGAATCCAGCTATGCGTGTAAAGCTCGTTGCCGACGACGCGCCCGCCCGGCTTCAGCACACGGACGATTTCTTGCATCGTCGCGGGAATGTCGACATGGTGCAGGATGTCGATGAAGAGGACGAGATCGAAGGAATCGTCCGGATAGCTGAGCGCTTCGGACGGCATGACGCCGAATTGGACGCCCTCATAGCCGAATTCGGCGCAGCGCCGGCGGGCTATTTCGGCGACATCCGGCGAGATATCGAAGGCTTCGACCTCGGCGCCGAGGCGGGCGAGCCGGATCGCATCCTCGCCGAAGCCGCAACCGGGCACGAGGGCGCGCTTGCCCTTCAGATCCATGGCGAGGAGCCGGTCATAGGCCGACCAGAAGGCGTTCTGCGGCCGCCGCTTCTCATCCTCGATGACGTCGAAATTGACGGGAACGAGTTTCTGCGTCGCCTTCGACGCGGCGTAGTCGCGATGATAGTCGATCTCGCGCTGCTGGCGGTCGGTAAATTCCTTCGCGCCGGACGGAGGTTTATTCATGGGTCGAGGCGTGGCCGCGGCGCGTCCACTCGCGCGATGGATCGTCCAGGAACTGGCTCAGCGCGCCAAAGAGCTCTTCGTCAGGCTTAATTCTGAGAATGGTTTCCGCGAGCTTCGCGCCATCGCGCACTGCGGCGGCGCCTGCGAATGTAAATAGAAACCGCGCCCCGCTGTCATCATGCGAGAACACAAGGAGTTCGAGATCCCCCAGCGCATCGCGCGTGCGTCGAAGCAAATTGAAGATCTCGGGATCGCCCAGAGCGGCGAGATCGGCGTACACTGAGGCGTGCCGGAGTGAGCGGCATTCAGCTCTCAGTCGGGCCTCGTCAACGCTCCGCCGGGTCCTTGGTTTCTTCATTGATGTCCGGCGAATTTATCCCTGCGATAGCCGCGAACTCAGCTATCGGAACGCCGGTCGGAGCCTAAATTTTCGCCCTTCTCCGCTCCAAAGCCGCGGCTTTCGGCCTGCCTTATCAAGGCATCCGCTTCAGCGCGCTTATTGCGGATTCGCCAAATCAGCGATTCCCTTGCGGCGCGCGCTTCAAAATACTGGGTAAGAAACGCTTGACCAGCGACGATTACAATTGCGCTTACGGCGAACAGGACGCCGGTTCGCCAATCCTCGAACCAGCGCGGATCAAATCCGCTGAACGCCGCAAAAATCGCGAACGCCAGCGCCGCGACTGGCAACATCGCATTCCGAACGAGGCCGCCAGCCGGCCGCTGATCGGGCGATGGGGCAGCACGGTCCAGAACATCAACCATTGCGACAACCTATGCGTTTAAGGCCTGCTGCACAAGGTTCTTGACCTAAAGCAGCATCGAGGCCGGTTCCTCGATGAACTGCTTGAAGGCGGCGAGGAACTCCGCGCCGACCGCGCCGTCTACGACGCGGTGATCGCAAGTGAGCGTCACCGTCATCATGGTGCGCGCGACGATCGCGCCGCCGCGCACGACCGCGCGTTCTTCGCCCGCGCCGACCGACATGATGGCGCCGTGCGGCTGGTTGACGATCGAGGCGAAGGACGTGATGCCGAACATGCCGAGGTTCGAGACGGAAAAGGTGCCGCCCTGATATTCCTCCGGCTTCAGCTTCTTGGCGCGGGCGCGCGCCGCCATGTCTTTTATTTCGGCCGAAATCTGTTTGAGGCCCTTCGTTTCGGCCTTCCAGACGATCGGCGTGATAAGGCCGCCGTCTATCGCCACCGCGACGCCGATATCGGCGTGCTTGTGGAGAAGGATTGCTTCATCCGTGAACGTCGCATTGGCGGCGGGGACCTTCTTCAGCGCCATCGCCGAGGCCTTGATGACGAAGTCGTTGACGGAGAGCTTGTAGGCCCCCTCCCCCTCCTTCGGCGAAGCGGCGTTCAAGGCCGCGCGCGCTTCAAGGAGCTTCGTCAGCTCGATGTCGATGTTGAGCGGGAAATGCGGGACTTCGTTGTTGAACGATTGCGTCAGGCGCCGCGCGATCACCTTGCGCATGCCGTCGAGCTTGACCGCCGTATAGCTGTCCGCCGGATAGAGGCGCGGATCGACCGCGGCGGGCGACGGCGTGAAGGCGCTGGCGGGCGCCGCTTTGGGCGCCGCTGCTCCTTTTGGCGCGGCGTCGAGGTCGCGCTTGACGATGCGCCCATGCGGGCCGGAACCTTTGAGCGCGGAAAGGTCGATGCCGGCGGCCTTCGCGAGGCGCTTTGCGAGCGGCGAGGCGTGAATGCGGCCGTTCGTTCTTTTCCCCTCTCCCGCTTGCGGGGTCAGACCATCGGTCTGACGGGTTAGGGGTGAGGGGGCGTCAACACTGGCGCCGGCCCTTGGGGCGGCGCCCCCCCCCCCCCCACCCCTCTCCCCCCCCCCCCCCCGCCCCGCGTCTGGCGTGGGTGGGGGGGGGCGCGCCCCCCCCCCGGGCGGGGGGCCCCCCCCCC